>JAYVYF010000083.1:0-11643 GCA_043784585.1 Burkholderiales bacterium | reverse complement strand
CACCACACGCAGCCCAAGCCAGCGTGCGCGACCAACAAATTGCCATCGCCGTCAATGGTGATGCCATCCGGCCCGGTGCCACCCGAAAGCTGAATAAATTTCCCGACCTTGGACACCCCGCCGTCAATTAGAGGCGCGCACCAGATTGCGTTGTCGCGGGTCGCGGCGACCCATATGAAATTTTCATCTGCACTTAACACCACCCCGTTTGGGCCCGGCACGTTATCGAGCAATCTTTGCAGATGCCCATCATTGGTCAGCCGATATACAACGCCGGTCGCGTCGTGCAATCCGGTCTGGCCTGGGTCAGTAAAATAAAGGTCGCCATTTTTGGCAAACGTCAAATCGCTCACGCCCATAAACCGTTGTGAATATTGATGCGTCAGAAACGGCGAAATTTTACGTGCATCCACATCCAGTGCCAGTAGACCGTGCCGACAATCGGCGATGATGAGTCGGCCATCCGGGTGAAATTTCAGTCCGCCAGGCCAGCCATCATATTTAATAATGAGATCCCATTCACCGGTCTGGGTGATGCGAAAAATCCGCCCGAAGGGAACATCGGCCAACCAGAGATTTCCCTGACGGTCAAAGCAAGGCGCCGTCAAAAAACTGTGTACGTCGTGTCCGTGCAGATTGGCATCCACCCATGCGTTGCCTGCGCTGGATTCATGGAGATAGGCGGGCAATTCGAAGGCGGTTTCAGTGGTCAGGAAAATGGGGGCTGGAAACATAGTTGTTCATTGAAGTTTTTGAATGCGCTAATTGTATCCGCTAACCTCGGCCAACCTCGCCGATAAAATTACACCGTGACGATCCAGCCTTCAAGCGGATCGATATTGGCGGGTAAACCGAAGTTTTGGTCACGCCGCTGATAAGCCCAAGCCGCTTGTAGCGCGCACAGCACCGCATCTAGGGTATCCCCGCTGGCATCCTGTTGCAGCGCCATTTGCATTGCTTTTGTCGCAACTAATCTAATCGCCAGCGAATATTTTCCGCTCAGCAGCGTCTCAATAATTTGTTGCCTGGCAGCCAGCAGCTTCGGGGTTTGCTTGACACGCTGATCATTTTTATAAGACGCTTTGGTGATTGAACGGGCGAGAAAGCCGGGGTAAGCTTCAAGTGCCACGCGAGATTTATCGCCCTGATGCTGCCCGGGAATGTCAACACCGGCGGCGAGCAAACGCGGCGCACCTTCTTTCAACATATGAACCACCGGCGGATTGACCCATCTCATCGATGGGCTGGAACCCGCGAGCCGATCAACCACCCGATGCGCAAATTTACTGCCGGTTGGGCGCACATCGCAATAAGCGCGGCAGTGATTGCTAAGTTCTTCGCGCGATATTGTCGCCAGCTTTTTAGTCACGGCGAGCCAGTTCATTGACGGATTTAACCAGCCGATTTCTGCACAAAATTCACGTGGCAATCCGAACGGAAAATCGAATGCCGCGATCCACGGCCCCGCTTCCAACAACAACGCTTCAAACCCCTCAAAAGTCTCAATATGATCGACCCCTACAAGCTGAAATTCGCCGTCACGCAGGTGTCCGCGCGCCACCGCAATCGCCTTTTGCCTGGTGGGACGAGAAGTGAAATCAACGCCTCGAATCTCCATCACTGAATTTTCAATGGACGAAACTATATTTTTTTTCATATCCGATTGACGCGCCAGACTCGGCATAATTCTTTTGCTGCTCTACAGCCCGTTAAAATAAGGGGTTGCGAGTTGCGCCCCCCAGATTGCGCACATTAGCCACCCCATTTAATAATGTCATTCATCATGCCCAATGTTGCGATAGTAAGTCCATCCTTTCCGCGCTGGCAGTTCTGGATTGATCGCGGCGGTACGTTCACGGACATCGTTGCCAAGCGGCCCAATGGCACGCTCGCGACCCATAAGCTGCTGAGCGAAAACCCGGATCAATATCATGACGCCGCCATTGAAGGCATGCGCTTTTTGCTGGGGTTGACGAAAGATACGCCGCTGCCAATCGGGCAAATTGAAGCGGTAAAAATGGGCACAACCGTGGCGACGAATGCGCTACTGGAGCGGAAGGGTGAAAACACGCTGCTGGCGATCACGCGCGGATTCAACGATCAACTGCGCATTGCCTATCAAAATCGTCCGCGCATTTTTGATCGTGAAATCAGGTTGCCCGAGCTTTTGTACCGCGAGGTGATTGAGATCAATGAACGTATCGGTGCGCATGGCGAAATAGTGATGCCACTCGATGAACTGCACACCAGAGATGCTCTGAAAGCGTCGCGGGATAAAGGGTTTGAGGCAATTGCCATTGTGTTGATGCATGGCTATCGCTACACCGAGCATGAGCATAGGGTGGCCGAAATAGCGCGAGAGGTGGGCTTCACACAAATATCTGTGTCGCATCAGGTCAGCCCGCTCATGAAAATTGTTTCGCGCGGCGACACCACCGTGGTGGACGCGTATCTGTCACCGATCCTGCGCCGCTATGTGGATCAAGTCGCGTCGGAACTGAGCAATGATGAGGGCAAGGCTCGCCTTTATTTCATGCAGTCAAACGGGGGTTTGGTCGACGCGCATCGTTTCCAAGGCAAGGATTCCATCCTCAGCGGGCCCGCCGGCGGCATTATCGGCATGGTGCGCACCGCAGAAAACGCGGGCTTTGACAAAATGATTGGCTTCGATATGGGCGGCACTTCCACCGACGTTTCGCACTACGCGGGAGAGTTTGAGCGGAGCTTCGAAACAGAAGTCGCCGGCGTGCGGATGCGTGCGCCGATGATGTCAATTCACACCATCGCTGCCGGTGGTGGCTCGATATTGCATTTCGATGCCGCGGGCAAAACATCACGCTATCGCGTCGGCCCGGATAGCGCAGGCGCTAATCCCGGCCCGGCGTGCTATCGGCGCAGCGGCCCGCTAACCGTCACGGATTGCAACGTGATGCTTGGCAAAATTCAACCTGCTTATTTTCCAAAATTGTTTGGAGCGAGCGCTAGCGAGGCTCTTGATGCCGATGTGGTGCGCGGCAAATTTAGCGCGCTTGCCGTTGACATCGAAAAGGCCACCGGTAAAAAGCAAACACCCGAACAAGTCGCCGAAGGTTTTTTGCAGATTGCGGTTGCCAATATGGCGAACGCCATTAAATTTGTTTCCGTTCAGCGCGGCCACGATGTCACCGAATACACGCTCGCCTGCTTTGGCGGCGCGGGTGGCCAGCACGCATGTCTGGTGGCGGATGAGCTAGGCATGACGCAGGTCTACATACATCCGCTGGCGGGCGTACTTTCCGCTTATGGCATGGGGCTGGCTGACATAACGGTAATGCGTGAACGTGCAATTGAATTGCCACTAAACAACGAGCATTTGCCGAGCATTATTGAGATGTTGGATTCACTCGCCGAAACCGCCCGTGCCGAGGTGGTTGCGCAGGTCGTTGATGGCGCACAGGTACAGGTCAAGCGTCGAGTCCATCTGCGCTACGAGGGCACTGACTCGGCATTGATCGTCGATATTGCCAGCGTGACAGATATGCAGCGCACGTTCGAGAGCCAATACAAGAAGCGCTTCAGCTTCTTGATGCTAGCGCGGCCACTCATTTGTGAAGCGGTATCGGTGGAAGCGATTGGCAGAAGCGGCGGGCAGGATATGCTTTCGCATGATGTGGAATCAGACAACTCGATCAATACTGCGTCTGTCGGACACGCCGACATCACCTGCGGCGGCACAAATTATCGTGCACCGATTTATCAGCGTGATTTGTTGGCCCCCGGACAAACCGTTGACGGCCCCGCCATCATTGCCGAAAAAAATTCGACCACCATTGTTGAACCGGATTGGCGGCTCACCGTCACCGCCCAAAATCACCTTGTGCTGACGCGCATCTGTACTCGCGCCGTGCGGCACGCGACTGGTACCCAGGTTGATCCGGTGATGCTTGAAAAATTTAACAACTTATTCATGTCGATTGCGGAGCAGATGGGCTTGCGGCTCCAGCAGACGGCGCACTCCGTCAACATCAAGGAACGTCTCGATTTTAGTTGCGCTCTGTTCGATGCGGACGGAAATCTGATCGCCAATGCGCCGCATATGCCGGTGCATCTGGGCTCAATGGGCGAATCAATTAAAACGGTGGTGCGCAAAAATGCGGGCCGGATGACACCGGGCGATGTGTATGTGCTGAACGACCCGTACAACGGCGGTACACATCTACCGGATGTAACGGTGGTGACGCCCGTATTCGATGCGGCCTCTGCAGAGATTTTGTTTTACGTGGGCTCGCGCGGCCATCATGCGGATATTGGCGGCATTACACCGGGCTCGATGCCGCCGTTTTCCAGAACCGTGGAGGACGAAGGTGTACTGCTCGATAACGTTAAGCTGGTTGAAGGCGGCGAGATGTTGGAGTCGGCCATGCGCGAACGACTGGCCGCAGCGAAGCATCCTGCGCGCAATATTGACCAAAATATCGCTGACCTGCGCGCGCAAATTGCGGCAAATGAGAAGGGTGTGCAGGAACTGCGTCGGATGGTGACTCATTTTGGGCTGGATATCGTCCATGCTTACATGCAGCATGTGCAGGACAACGCGGAAGAGTGCGTCAGGCGTGTTATCGGCACGCTTCGCGATGGCGAATACGCTTATGAGATGGATAACGGCGCGACCATTAAAGTGCGTGTTTCGGTCGGCGCTGACCGACGGTCTGCCACCATTGATTTCACCGGCACCTCGCCCCAACTTGGCTCTAATTTCAATGCGCCCTCAGCAGTTGTTTATGCCGCCGTGCTGTATGTTTTTCGCATGCTGGTCGACAGCGATATCCCGCTCAACGCCGGTTGCCTGAAACCGCTCACCATCATTATCCCAGCGCGCTCGATGTTAAGCCCCATGCCCCCCGCTGCTACCGTTGCCGGCAACGTTGAAACCTCGCAATGCATCACCGATGCAATCATTGGTGCGCTCGGCGTGATGGCGGCCAGTTACGGCACGATGAATAATTTCACGTTCGGCAACGATCAAGTTCAGTACTACGAAACCGTGTCAGGCGGCACCGGGGCGGGCCCGACCTTCCACGGCTGCGACACCGTGCAAGCGCACATGACCAATTCGCGCCTGACTGATCCGGAGATTCTGGAATGGCGCTATCCGGTGCGCGTGGATGAGCATTCGATTCGCCGCGGCTCAGGCGGCGGCGGCAGATGGCATGGCGGCAATGGTGCGACCCGCAAAATTCGATTCCTGGCACCCATGACTGCCGCGATTCTGGCGGGCCATCGCCGCGTGCCACCCTTCGGCATGGCGGGCGGCGGGGAGGGTGGCTTGGGTGCAAATTGGGTAGAGCGCGCCGATGGCTCGCGCACGCTACTGGGATTTTCAGACGAGACCGAAATGCACGTGAACGATGTATTCGTGTTGGAAACTCCGGGGGGCGGCGGGTTTGGAATGGGTCAATAAAAACCCGCCAATAGAAATCCGCCTGCACAAATCGCGGCAACTGCATTTCTCTCGTTTGATAAAATTTTTTCATTCATCACCAACCAAACACCAACGCTGTGTAATTAGTTGTTTGTACGCGTTTTCTCGAAAATACAAAAAATCATTTTGCTGGATTCTGAATTGCCTATAAAATAAGCGGTCCTGCTTTCGCGTTCGAATCCGCTCTGTGCAAATCGGCAACATCACTCTCAAAAATAATTTGATCGCAGCACCCATGGCGGGGGTTACTGATCGCCCGTTTCGCATTCTCTGCAAAAAGCTCGGCGCGGGCATGGCGGTGTCAGAGATGGTGGCCTCCAACGCGAAGCTCTGGCAGACCGAAAAATCAATCCGACGCGGCGACCATACGGGTGAGGTTGATCCCATCGTTGTGCAGATCGCCGGTGGCGCGCCCGAGATGATGGCCGAAGCCGCACGCTATAACGTCGAGCGCGGCGCGCAGATAATTGACATCAACATGGGTTGCCCGGCCAAAAAGGTTTGCAATGTACAAGCGGGCTCGGCACTGTTGCAAGACGAGCCACTGGTGGCGCGAATTGTCAGCGCAGTCGTCAATGCTGTGCCGGTTCCGGTGACGTTAAAAATTCGCACGGGCTGGGATCGCGATCATAAAAACGCACTCACCATTGCCAGAATTGCCGAAGAGAATGGCGTGCAGTCTCTGGTCGTACATGGCCGCACACGTGCTGATTTATATAACGGTGAGGCCGAATATGAGACGATTGCGGCGGTCAAGGCGGCTGTGAAAATTCCGGTGGTCGCCAATGGCGACATCGATTCGCCGGAAAAAGCGAAACAGGTCTTGCAATATACAAAAGCAGACGCGGTGATGATTGGTCGCGCGGCGCAGGGACGGCCGTGGATTTTTCGTGAAATCCAGTTTTACCTTAAAACCGGTACCCATTTAGCGCCTCCCACGGTGGCTGAAGTGCGAGAGATTACCGCCGGGCATTTACAAAATTTGTATGCGTTTTACGGTGAAGAAAAAGGTTATCGCATCGCCCGCAAACATATTGCCTGGTACATTGAAGGCGCACCGGGTGCTAACGTGTTTCGGGCCGAGATGAATTCTATTGAGAATACTCAACCCCAGTTCGCCGCCACCATGCGTTTCTTTGACGAGCTTTTGCAACATCAGCAACACTTTTTTGATTACAGAGAGCGGACTGTCGCGAGCCAACTGCAGCACGCGGCATAAATTAAAATAAGGCAGTCGAGAGAGGTTAATGTCAGATATGGTTAATGCCCCCCGTAGGGACGAGCGAGATAGTGAGCTATCCGCTTGTGTTCGCAAAATGATGAAACAGTATTTCAATGATCTGGATGGCGAACACGCGACCGATATATATGACATGGTGGTCGCCAATGTGGAGCGGCCGCTGTTGGAAGTGGTGATGCATCATGCCGAAGGCAATCAGACTCGTGCGGCTGAACTTTTGGGCTTGAATCGAAATACATTGCGCAAAAAACTGACTCAGCATGGCATTGAATAGCGCCGGAATGTTGGGCCATCGTTCGGGTCAATCAATATGACTACTGAATCAACAACTATCAAACGCGCGCTCATCAGCGTCTCGGATAAAACCGGCGTGCTTGAATTTGCGCGCGCGCTGGCCAGCCACGGTATCGAGATTCTCTCCACTGGCGGCACCGCCAAAATGTTGGCCGGGCATGGCGTTGCCGTGATTGAAGTCGGCGATTACACAGGCTTTCCGGAAATGATGGATGGCCGCGTGAAAACGTTGCATCCCAAAGTGCACGGTGGCATTCTGGCGCGGCGCGATTTGGCCCATCACACGGCTGCAATGGCCGCGCACCACATTCCGCCGATTGATATGGTGGTGGTGAATTTGTATCCGTTCGCGGCGACCATTGCCAAGCCCAACGTGACACTCGATGATGCGATTGAGAACATCGATATTGGCGGGCCAACGATGGTGCGCGCGGCAGCCAAAAATTATATCTTTGTGACCATCGTGACTGACCCGGCAGATTACGCCTGCCTGATCGAAGAATTAACTAATCATCACGGCGCAATCGCGCCCGCTACCCGTTTCGCGCTCGCTAAAAAGGCCTTCAGCCACACCGCCGAATACGACGGCATGATTGCAAATTATTTAACCTCTCTCGATGCCAACGATCAGCCGCAATTATTTCCGGACCGATTAAACCTGAGCTACACCAAAGCGCAGACGATGCGCTATGGTGAAAACCCGCACCAGCAGGCGGCGTTTTATCGCGAGACAAATGCGGCCGAGGGCACACTTGCCCGCTATACGCAGCTCCAGGGCAAACCGCTTTCGTACAATAACGTCGCCGACGCCGACGCTGCCTGGGAGTGCGCGCGTTCGTTCGACGTGCCGGTGTGCGTGATTGTGAAGCACGCAAATCCTTGCGGTGTGGCAGTCGCTGATACACCCTTGATCGCTTATCAGCGTGCGCTGGAAACCGACCCGACGTCGGCATTTGGCGGCATTATCGCGTTTAACCGCGAGGTGGATGGCGCAACTGCAGCCCTAGTGGTGAAGCAATTTGTGGAAGTGATATTGGCGCCGTCATTTAGCGGCGAAGCGTTGAATGTTTTCAAGGCAAAACAAAACGTGCGCGTGTTGCAAAATCGGCTTGGCAGCCACTTGAATAAATTCGATATGAAACGCGTTGGCGGCGGATTGCTGGTGCAGACGGCGGATGATTTTGATCTGGCAGAATGTCGCGTGGTCACCAAACGCAAGCCCTCCGCCGCAGAGATGAACGATCTTATTTTTGCATTTCGCGTGGCTAAATACGTGAAGTCAAACGCGATTGTGTTTTGCCGCGATGGCATGACGCTCGGTGTTGGCGCAGGCCAGATGAGCCGCATTGATTCGACCAAAATCGCAGCAATCAAAGCCAAAAGTGCAGGGCTTTCGTTGCAAGGTTCGGTCGCCGCCAGCGATGCATTCTTCCCGTTCCGTGATGGCCTCGATGTGATTGCGGATGCGGGTGCCACGGCCGTGATTCAACCGGGCGGCTCGATGCGCGATGATGAGGTTATTGCGGCAGCGAATGAAAAAAATATTGCGATGGTGGTGACGGGTATGCGGCATTTTAGGCATTGAGTTTTACGATGACGGCCAACCTCAAAGAAAAAGGCGGCACGATGAAACTGCTCGCATGAAGTTACTGGTGATAGGCGCGGGCGGACGCGAACACGCACTGGCATGGCGGCTCTCGCAAAATCCGCGTGTCTCTCGTGTGTACGTCGCGCCTGGCAACGCCGGCACGGCGCGCGAGCCAGGGCTCATGAACGTCAATATTCATGACATCTCAAACCTCGTTGAATTTGCAAAACACGAGAATATATTTATGACGGTGGTGGGTCCTGAAGCCGCACTGGCGCTGGGTGTGGTCGATGCATTTCAAGCGGCGGGCTTGAAAATTTTCGGACCGACTAGGCAGGCGGCACAGCTCGAATCATCCAAAGATTTTGCCAAGCAATTTATGCAGCGGCATAATATTCCCACCGCAATTTACGCGACATTTACCAACCCTGCTGATGCCCGCCTCTATGTTGGAAAGCAAGGCGCACCCATTGTGATCAAGGCCGATGGCTTGGCCGCTGGCAAAGGCGTGGTGGTTGCGATGACGCTCGCGGAAGCTCACGATGCCATTGACAAAATGTTTGCGGGTAGTCACGAAAATGCGGGAACCGATGCCGGTCATAGGGTGGTGATCGAAGAATTTATGGAAGGCGAGGAGGCGAGCTTTATTTGTATGTGCGATGGCAAAAACGCATTGCCGTTTGCCTCCACGCAAGACCATAAGCGAATTTTTGATGGCGACACCGGCCCCAACACCGGCGGCATGGGTGCATACTCGCCCGCGCCCGTGGTCACACCCGAGGTGCATGCACGCGTCATGCGCGAGGTGATTTATCCGACGCTTAAAGGCATGGCTGCCGAGGGCGCGCCGTTCGTGGGGTTTTTGTATGCGGGCTTGATGATTGACGGCGCAGGTAACATTCGCGTGGTGGAATTTAACGCGCGCATGGGTGACCCGGAGACGCAGCCCATTATGATGCGGCTAAAATCTGATTTTCTCTCGCTCGTGGAACGTGGTGTCAGCGGTCGTTTGGATAGCGCCGAACCTGAATGGGATCGCCGCGCCGCACTCGGTGTGGTGATAGCGGCGGGTGGTTATCCAGATATGCCCAAAAAAGGCGATGTAATTTCGGGCCTGCCCGAAGACAATGAAAATTTTCATGTGTTTCATGCGGGCACGATATTGCAAAACGACAAGGTGTTGACCCATGGTGGCCGCGTGCTGTGCGTGACTGCCCTAGGTGACACGGTAAAGATCGCGCAGCAGGTTGCCTATGAAGCGCTTCAGCCGATTAAATTTGATGGAATGCAGTATCGCAAGGATATCGGTTGGCGGGCAATTGGCAGAAGGTATTAAACGGGTTTAGAAGGTGGGAAGGGTGGAGCACTTTTGCAACGGGGTGGCCTAGGACTATACCCATCCTACCAACTCTAGTACTGACGTGCCTTTTTAGCTATCTTTGCTCCAAATGCCCCGCTAAAACTAGTGTTTCAAAAACGATTGAGGATGGTTTGAATGGCAACCGCTGACGTAAAACAATATCTACTCGACCTTCAAAACCGCATTGTCACCCAGCTTGAAACGATCGATGGCAAACCATTTTTGCGCGATGAGTGGCAGCGTGATGAGGGCGGGGGCGGGATCTCACGCATCATCGAAGGCGGCAATGTGTTCGAGCGCGCCGGCGTGTTGTTTTCGCATGTTTTGGGCAACAAGCTGCCGCCGACGGCCGCCGCCAATCGCCCTGAAATTGCGGGTCGGCCGTGGGAAGCGCTAGGCGTCTCGCTGGTGTTGCATCCGCACAATCCCTACGCACCGACGGTTCACATGAACGTGCGTCACTTTATCGCGCGCTCTTCACTCGATGCCGAGCACGATGCATTTTGGTTTGGCGGTGGCATGGACCTCACGCCCTATTACGGCTTCGATGAGGACTGCGTGCATTTTCATCAGACTAATAAATTAGCCCTTGACCCCTTTGGCGCGGACTACTACCCGCATTTCAAAAAATGGTGTGATGAATATTTTTATTTGAAACACCGCAAAGAACCGCGCGGCATTGGCGGCGTGTTTTTCGATGATTTCCATGAGCCCGGTTTCGATCAATCATTCGCCATGAAACGCGCGGTCGGCGATGCGTTTTTGGAGGCCTACATTCCCATTCTGGAGCGGCGTTGCAACATGCCGTTTGGCCCGGCCGAACGTGATTGGCAGCTCTATCGCCGGGGGCGCTATGTTGAATTTAATTTGGTTTTTGATCGCGGCACACACTTCGGCTTGCAGTCGGGGGGACGGACGGAATCGATCTTGGCATCCATGCCGCCATTGGCCACGTGGCGCTATAACCATCATGCGGCGGCGGGGTCGCGAGAGGCGGAATTGACGGAGAAGTATTTGACGGGGCGGGATTGGGTTTCGTAGTTACAAATATATGGATGGTCTCTAATTGTATTTTTATTTCTTTTCCAGAAGAGATGCAAGTCTACGAAGTTCAGATACCAAATACGGAACGTCTTGGCGAGCGTGAGCAATAAATTCAATCTCGTTGTCGGTTGCGCCATCAAAATCAATAGCTCCATCAGCGGTAACAACACAGCTAGAACCACTTGTATGATCGCGACCTTCGATGCTTGGCACCAAAGGGACGCGGGAGGCAGCATCTGCGCGCTCCGCAATGGTTTTGATTCGTAACTCATGAATGATTTCTTTATTCATGTTTTGGATTCTTTCTACGAGACGATCGCTTGGGCTGTTTTCGTCAAGCCTAACATCGGTGATTACTTTGGCGAAAAATGTTGGGCAAACGATGAGGCTGTTTACCCAACCTAAAAATATTCGATTCAGATAAGCAAAGTATCCAGCGGATGGGCCTCACGGGCCACAAATGGCTGAAAAGCCTCGCCAGTGCTAGTGTTTTAGATGGGGGGACTTCTAAAATCCCCTAATTCCCTCGTCATTCGCATATCGCGATTTTTTTGCACCGCGCCCGATCAACTATTTATGTTTCCATGATTGATGTCGCTCGTTTTCTGGGGCAAATACCCCGTATTGCGGTTGCCGCTCATGCACAGGACGCACCT
>JAYVYF010000082.1:0-1757 GCA_043784585.1 Burkholderiales bacterium | reverse complement strand
CGCTTTTGCACAGACCAGCGTCACGATTTATTCCAGCGCGCAGCCCGGTGCTCTCTCAACCGCAAATTTCCAGAGCGGCCAGTCTGATCAAAATGGCGGCAGCAGCATCCCCGGCTATGCGGTAATTCGTCAAGAGCAGGATGTAATCCTGAACAAGGGCCGTACCGTCCTCCGCATTTCGGATGTTCCGTCGCGGATTGACCCGACCACAGTGTCGTTTGAATCAATAACCGATCCTGCCAATACGCGGGTGGTGGAGCAGAGTTTTGAATTCGATCTCACCAGTACCGCCAAACTTTTGCAGAAATATCTGGATCGTGAAGTGACCGTTGAGCAACTACGCGGACAGAGTGTGGAAAGCGTGACGGGCACGTTGATCGGCACCCAGGGAGGCTTGATTTTGCGCATGAATGACAACAGCATCCGCACCATCGGTGCTTATTCCGGCGTGAAGCTTGCCAGCCTGCCCGGCGGGCTCATCAGCAAGCCCACGCTGGTATGGGATGTAAGCGCGGAGCGCGCGGGCACCCACAAGGCGCGCTACGCCTACCAGACCGCCGGTATTACGTGGTGGGCGGATTACAACTTGACGTTGAACGAAGATCAGGGCGGCTGCAAGCTCGACGTGGGCGCATGGGTAACGATTGTGAATCAGAGCGGTGCCACGTTTTCGGATGCGAAGTTGAAGCTGGTGGCGGGAGACGTGCAGCGCGCGGAACCGTCACAACAAGTCTCGATACGTCAGAGCAATAAAATGCTGGCCGAATCTCCACAGGCTGGCTTCGCCGAAAAATCGTTCTTTGAATATCATCTTTACACGCTCGGCCGCCTGACGACGATTGCCAATAATGCAACCAAACAAATCGAATTATTTCCCTCCGCGCGCGGTGTGGCGTGCGAAAAAACACTGGTCTACTATGGACAAGCAGGTCAGTATTTCGGCGGCTATGGCGGGCCACAGACCGATCGAAATTTCGGCAACCAATCGAGCAAAAAGGTGGACGTCTATTTACGCTTCAAAAACCGTGCAGAAAACAAACTCGGCATCCCGCTTCCGGCTGGAAAAGTCCGCGTTGCCAAGCTGGACGCAGCCGATCAATCGCTTGAATTTATTGGCGAAGATTTGATCGACCACACCCCCAAAAACGAAACGATTCAAATCAAACTGGGATCGGCATTTGACGTGGTGGGCGAACGCCGACAAGTGGACTATCGCGTGGACACCACCGCCAAATGGATTGAGGAAGATATTGAAGTCAAAGTACGAAACCAGAAAGATGAAGCGGTGACATTAATCGTTAAGGAAAATCTCTACCGCTGGAGCAATTGGACAATCACCAAAAAATCGCAGGCGTTTGAAAAGATGGACGCACGAACCATCCATTTCCCCGTCAAAATCGCCAAGGATGGCGAGGCGGTGGTGAAATATACGGTTCGATATACGTGGTGAGGATCCGCGCTGACTCATAGCCGGCGAAACTGGACGACAATCCGCATGGCTGCGCTTGATTGACAATTTTAAATATAAAACCCTAGCATAGGCGGGGGGTTTAGAGTACTTCTGTTCCGAAACACCCGCCGATATTAGGGTTTTATATTGGGAAACTTCTAAAATCCCCTAATTCCCTCGTCATTCGCATATCGCGATTTTTTTGCAACGCGCCCGATCAACTATTTATGTTTCCATGATTGATGTCGCTCGTTTTCTGGGGCAAATACCCCGTATTGCGGTTGCCGCTCATGCACAGGACGCACCT
>JAYVYF010000081.1:0-2050 GCA_043784585.1 Burkholderiales bacterium | reverse complement strand
GTTGATCGGCTTTTGGTACACGCGCCCGACAGCGATTTACGCAAACCTGAAAGCCTTCCTTGTGAATCGCGTCGGCGATTTTGGTTTTCTGCTCGGCATTGGCCTTGTTTTTGCCTACTTGGGCACGCTTGATTATGCGGAAACTTTTCGCCTGGCGCCAGCGCTGAAGGATCAGATGATCGCGCTGATTCCCGGCTGGCAGTGGTCGTTGATTACCGTGACCTGCATTTGTTTATTCATCGGCGCGATGGGTAAATCTGCGCAGTTTCCCCTGCATGTGTGGCTGCCCGATTCGATGGAAGGTCCGACGCCGATCTCTGCGCTGATTCACGCCGCTACGATGGTGACTGCTGGTATTTTTATGGTGGCGCGGATGTCGCCGCTGTTTGAAATGTCGGAGACTGCTCTTTCATTCGTGCTGATAATTGGTGCAATCACCGCGTTTTTTATGGGGCTGATCGCGATTGTGCAATACGACATCAAACGTGTCGTCGCCTACTCCACCCTCTCACAGCTCGGTTACATGACGATGGCGCTTGGCGCATCAGCTTACTCGGCGGGCGTATTCCATTTGATGACGCATGCGTTTTTCAAAGCGGTGTTGTTCCTGGGCGCGGGCTCGGTAATTATCGCGATGCACCACGAACAGGACATGCGCAAAATGGGCGGCTTGCGTAAATACTTGCCGATCACTTATTTCACGGTGCTTATTGGCGCATTAGCCAATGCGGGCTTCCCACCATTCGCGGGATTCTTTTCTAAAGACACCATCATCGAGGCGATCCATGCCTCACATACCCCGAGTGCCGGCATCGCCTATATCGCCGCATTGCTGGGCGTGTATGTCGGCGCGCTGTATTCATTCAGGCTGGTGTTTTTTGCTTTCCATGGCAAAGAACGATTCGGTCATGGCGCGGGTCATGACACAGCTAACGCTGAAGCGCCGGCACACGACGCGCATATCGATCACAAACATCATGGCTTGGCACCCGGCGAGAAGCCGCATGAAACGCCGTGGGTCGTGACGTTACCGTTGATTTTGCTGGCCATCCCTTCTGTTGCGATTGGTGGATTACTGATTGAGCCAATGCTTTATGGCAATTTTTTCGATGGCGCGATTAAAGTCAGTGAAACCATGCGTGAACTCAAAGACGAGTTTCACGGTGCAGGGGCAATGATGTTGCATGGATTTAAATCGCTACCGTTCTGGTTTGCGGTCGCCGGCGCGCTGACAGCGTGGGTTTGCTACATCCTGAAACCGGAATTGCCTGCAAAGATTCGCGCCACCTTCGCGCTCCCGGTAAGAATTCTTGAAGATAAATACGGCTTCGACCGTTTTAATGACTGGTTTTTCGCCCGCGGTGCTCGCAAGCTCGGTGGTGCGTTATGGAAATTTGGGGATGTGACCATTATTGACGGCTTCTTCGTTAACGGTACCGCCAAACTGATCGGCTGGTTCTCGGGCGTTACCCGCAAACTGCAAACCGGTTTTGTTTACAGCTATGCGTTCACGATGATTATTGGTGTGTTTGGGCTGCTCACTATCCTTTTCCTCAAGCTTCGCCCGTTCTGAACTTTATAACAATATGCATTTTGATTCTTATATGTTGAGCCTGGCTATTTGGGTGCCGATTACGGTGGGCGTGCTCACACTTTTCATGAGTGGTGATGCCCAAAAAAATCTCGCGCGATGGACTGCGTTGACGGGTAGCGTGCTTGGTCTGCTGGTGTCGTTACCGTTATGGGTGCATTTTGACAGCGCCGCAAGCCGTATGCAGTTCAGTGAATTCATTCCCTGGATTTCGCGCTTCAACATCAACTATTCACTGGGTGTCGATGGCATTTCGACGCTGCTGATTATTCTGAACAGCTTTACCACCATCCTGGTGGTGATCGCGGGTTGGAAAGTGATTGAGGAAAAAGTATCGCAATATCTTGCGGCATTTCTAATTATGTCCGGCTTGGTAAACGGCGTCTTTGCGGCAATGGATGCGATTCTGTTTTATTTGTTTTTTGAGGCGATGCTGATCCCGATGTTCTTGATCATCGG
>JAYVYF010000080.1:0-12622 GCA_043784585.1 Burkholderiales bacterium | reverse complement strand
ATCGCTAAAAATTAGCCAATGAAATATTGGGCTCAAGAATATTTTCCGAGGCGCCTGACGTGCGCTACAAAAGCGTGCTGAAGGGAAGTGTTTTTTTGGTATTAGCAACGAGCTCGATGATTGCAGCTAAAATTAAGCATGTCTGAAAACAATTCAGTTCTGCAGCTCGAAGAGCTCACCCTTAATACGTCTCCCGCGATTCACCAAAGTTTTTTTGATGGTTGGATACTGCGCGCCTCAAACACTGACACGCGGCGGGCCAACAGCGTGACCACGCTTTATTGTTCCGGGGGTGGTGCCGTTGGAAGTACTGCTGCTGTTGATGCCGCTTTTAGCTCTGCGCACCCTTTCGTTCGCGCGCTTGATGAAAAAATCGCCTACTGCGAAGCTTGGTATGCGGTGCGCAATCAACGCACGATCTTCCGCTTGACCGAGGAGCTGGCCCCGCCGCAACTTGACGCCATGCTCGCCGCGCGCGGCTATACGCGAGAGGTCGAAACGCTGGTGATGACTTTGCCTGTCAAAGCTTCCTTAGATTTGCCAACCTTGCCGGCTAATGTAAAACTTCTGGAACGCACCACCGCCGAAGGAATAGCGGATGCACATCGCTTGAAAGGCAGTGCGATTGAGGCGGCAGGTCAGGACTTGAAGCGCCAGTCGATCTGGCGCGGCACGCAAAAATTTCTGGCCTTGGCGAGTGCGAATGGCGTCGTATGTTGCGGGATGGCGCGGATCGAAGACGGCCATGTTGGCATTTTCAATATGCGTACTGATATCGCGGCGCGCAGCAAAGGATACGCAAGCCTGCTGGTGGCTTATCTGATTGACTGGGGCCGACGTAACGGCGCGCACACCGCGTTTTTGCAGGTTGATTGCGAAAATACTTCTGCCGTCACGACCTATCGACGGTTTGGATTTATTCCGCAATACTTGTACTGGCACCGTCTGCAGCCAATGCCGGCATGAGCAGGCCCCAGGATCAAGCAAATCGCGAGGGCTTCTCATATTTGCAACGTGGTGAAATCCGCGATGCAGAGCTCAAATTCCGCGCCGCCAGTGCGGCCAATGCCCAAGCGCTAAATGGGCTTGCGATTATTGCCCATCAAACTAACCATTATCCCGCCGCTATTGAGCTGTTCGATCGCGCGATTGTGGCCGATGCAGCTCTGGCGGCGGCCTATATGAATCGCGGCAATTCACTATTCGCAGTGCAGAGATTTAATGACGCCATCCAATCGCACCAACATGCGGTCACGCTATCGCCTGATTTGATGAGCGCGCGAATAAATATTTTGTCTGTATTGCACGCGGCTGGGCGAATTGATGAGGCAGTGCTTGCAATCGAGCGGGCACTAAAATATCCAGCGGATTCGCCAGAAATTTACAAAAATCTTGGCAACCTCTACAAAGAGCAGGGTCGCCTGCAAAACGCGATCACCTGCTATTTGCACGCGCTGCGGCTGAATCCGATGTCGCCACAAGCGGCTGGCAATCGTCTCGCAGCACTCAGGCACTTGAGATGAACGCGGTTGAGGAAGAGTCTTCGGGTAAATCCAACATGTTGGGCAAGCTGTATTTGCAGCAGGGACGCCTTGCCGAAGCGATTCTGGCATTTGATAATGCGTCACGACTTGATTCGCGGCAATCGGCATCCTTCAGTAATAAAATTGCGGCACTGCGGGCAGATCAGTGGCTGAGTCCAACGGTCTTGGCGGGATTGCATCGCGAGTGGTCGGATCGTTTTGAGTTTGACGCGAGTAGCGCGCCGTTACTCGTCAATCAGCCTGATACAAACCGCAGGCTTAGGATTGGTTATGTTTCCGTTGATTCTGAGAAACGACTGGCGGCGTTTATTGAGCCGGTGCTTAGTTCCCATGACCGCGGTCTATTTGAAGTTTTTTGGTACGCAGACTTTTCCAAACATACCAAGGCCGGGGTGCGCGAAGTATCGATGCGTAATTTGGCGGGTGCGAATGACGAGCAGGCCGCTGCGCTTATGTACAACGATAGCATCGATATCCTGGTCGACCTTTCAGGACATCGGGAAAGCTCCCGGATGGGGGTATTCGCGCGGTGTGTTGCGCCGGTACAGCTGAGTTGGTTGGGTTATCAACGTGATACCGGTATGAATGGCATACCGTTCTGGATTAGCGGCGCCGATGAAAAAAATTTAGAGCGATGCGTGCGGTTGCCTGCAATGCCATTTTGTTGGCGACCTGATCACGACGCGCCTGAGGTAGCTGTGCTTCCGCTTCCGTTCAACGCGAACGGACACATTACGTTTGGCTACTCCAGCGAAGCATGCAGGTTGTCTGATTTCATGTTGTTGCTTTGGAGTCGCTTGCTGCGCTGCATGCCACTTGCGCGCATGGTCATCGCGAATATTCCAGAGGGATTCGCGCAGCGCAGAATAGTGGCGCAGCTAGGATGTGAGGCAAGTCGCATTGATTTTTTAAGCGATGCAGCGTCGGCGAACGGGGAAAAATTTTGGCAAGGGGTTGATATAGTGCTGGATCCGGTCGGATTCTCTGACCCAGGTGTAGCGATGCAAGCGCTGTGGCAGGGCCTGCCCATACTCACGCTGATAACCGATTCATCTAGCTCACGCCCGGTCGCCAGCGTTTTAACCTCGATTGGCCTCACTGATTGGGTGGCGCAAGATGAAGCGCATTGGTTGGCACTCGCGCAGCAGCATGCCGCAGACATTTTAGGATTGACCTCGCTTCGCAGCAGCCTCAGGGAGCGTCTGGAAAACGGTGACGTGCTCAATGCCGCTAAATTTACCCTCGGCCTTGAAGCACTTTACAGAGATGCATGGAGTGATTGGTGCAGCGCGCGTGCCGATACGCAGGCGCGCGCAGACGCATCACCGATGCAATATCACGCCTGCGATGGCGCAGTGATTGCTGCCAAAGCCGCACTGGATAACGGGCGCATCGACGAAGGGGTTGCCATCATCAGCGCCGTATTGAAAACGCGTCCTGATTGGGCGTTGGCGAAAATGTACGCTGCCGGGGCCTATATGGGATGGGCACAAACGCACCCTTTGGCAAAACCGGCCTGGCAACAGACGTTGCTACCTAAATTGCCAAATAAATTTCCAGTTGAGACTAAAGGTATGCGTGTGTCGGCGATTATTTGCAGTATTCGCCCCGATTATTTTGCGCAAGTGTCGACATCGCTGAGGGCGCAATTCGCGCCGCAGACGATAGAAATCATTGGTATCCACGACGCAAAATCGCTTGCTGAAGGGTACAACCGTGGAGCATCAAAAGCAGGCGGCGATATCCTGATCTTTTGTCACGACGATATTGATTTCGTTCATGGTGACTTCGGGGCCAGAATGCTGAACCACCTTGAGAAGGTTGATATGGTTGGCGTTGCGGGCACCAGTCGATTGACAGGTGCAGCTTTCATGGACAGCGGCTATCCAAATTGCCATGGTCAAATTATTCACGCGCGGCCTGATTGGCGCTTGCCAGGTTCAATATTTTCGTACTTTGTACCTGGCCTGCAGGAGCCAGTGGTTAAGAATATTCAGGCGCTTGATGGTGTGTTTGTTGCAATGCAACGAGGGGTATGGGACTTAATCAAATATGACGAGCAAACTTTCGACGGCTTTCATTTGTATGATCTTGATTTCACGTATCGTGCGTATCTGGCTAAATTTAAGTTAGCGGTGCCGATGGATTTGCTGCTGATACATTTTTCGGACGGGACATATAGCCCTGTGTGGCAACACTATGCGAATCAATTTTTAGCCAAGTTTCCCGCCTTGGACGTACCGCCCAATGTGCTGCGTTCCTCGCCTATGAATATGCGCCTGCGTTCACTGCAGCAGATCGAGCATTTACACACCGGCCTTTTACATCACCGTTTTGGTTCCTGATTCAACGTTGTTTAACCCACCACATTTATGAAAGCATTTGGCCTGTGATCGAGATTGCAAATCAAATTGGCGCCGCGTTGAAATTGAAAGGCTGGATGATTGCCACGGCAGAGTCATGCACTGGCGGCGGCATTGCGGAGGCGATTACGGCTGTGCCGGGCTGTTCTGCTTGGTTCGACCGTGCGTTTGTCACTTATTCATACGAAGCCAAGGTTGAAGCGCTGGGCGTGCAGCAATCGAGCTTGAATGAGTATGGTGCGGTATCAGAACAGGTGGTACAGGAAATGGCACGAGGCGCACTCGGGCACTCGCGTGCGCACGTCGCCATCGCGGTGTCAGGAATTGCGGGGCCTGCAGGAGGAACTCTAGAAAAGCCAGTGGGATCAGTATGGATTGCATGGGCGACGCGTGATTCAATTGACGCGAATGGCGCACTAAATAGTAAAGTGATTTCAAAGCGTTACCTGTTTTCAGGTGATCGTGAAGACGTTCGGCAGCAAACCGTTGTCAAGGCCCTGGCCGAACTCCTGCATAATCTTTAAATTGGCGGTTCCGCCAATCTTTCACAAAAAAACCTTGCAACCGGCAATTTTTTTCGGTACTGTATGGAAATACAGACTGTACATCGGTACAGCCTTTGAGTTTTCTTAAATTAGATTTCCAATACAGCCGGGAGCCTTGCCATGAACATGATGGATAAAAACGCGATGGACGAAAATAAAGCAAAAGCGCTACAAGCCGCACTTTCTCAGATCGAGAAACAGTTTGGCAAGGGCTCGATCATGAAAATGGGCGAGAGCAGCATTGGTCACGACATCATTCCGGTGTCGACTGGCTCACTCGGGCTCGACATCGCGCTCGGTATCGGTGGCTTGCCACGCGGTCGGGTGGTAGAAATTTACGGGCCTGAATCATCGGGCAAAACCACGCTCACGCTGCAAGTTATTGCAGAAATGCAAAAGTCTGGCGGCACTGCAGCTTTCATTGACGCAGAGCACGCACTTGATCCGCAATATGCGGGCAAGCTGGGCGTAAACATTAATGATCTTTTGATTTCGCAGCCCGATAACGGCGAGCAAGCGCTCGAAATCGCCGACATGCTGGTGCGCTCGGGCTCGGTCGATATTGTTGTCATCGATTCAGTGGCCGCATTAACCCCCCGCGCTGAGATCGAAGGCGAAATGGGTGATTCCCACATGGGCTTGCAGGCGCGCCTGATGTCGCAAGCGCTGCGCAAACTCACGGCCAATATCAAGCGCTCAAACACGCTGGTGATCTTCATCAACCAGATTCGCATGAAAATTGGTGTGATGTTCGGTAGCCCTGAAACCACCACGGGCGGTAACGCACTCAAGTTTTACGCATCAGTCCGTATTGATATCCGCCGCACTGGCGCGATTAAATCGGGCGAAGAGGTGATTGGCTCCGAAACCCGCGTCAAAGTTGTAAAAAACAAAGTCGCACCGCCGTTCAAGACCGCTGATTTCGATATCTTGTATGGTGAAGGTATTTCACGCGAAGGCGAGATTATCGAGCTGGGCGTGATCCATAAAGTGGTCGAAAAGTCCGGTGCATGGTATGCCTACAAAGGCGAAAAAATCGGCCAGGGTAAAGACAACAGCCGCAAATTCCTCAAAGATAATCCCGAAATGGCTCAGGAAATAGAAGCCAAGATTCGCGCAATTGTTGGCGTGGCGGGCCGCGGCGCCGCCGTTGTGCTGCCTGAAGAAAAGGGTGATGACGAGTAATTTATTTTCGTGATGTGATGCAGTGGTTTTTAGCAGTTTTTATTAGCCACTGCACCGCTAAAAAGTTCGATGGTTGGGCCGTTCGATCCTTCGCTGGGGCAGGGCGGCTTTTTTTACGCGTAAATTTTGGTGAGGTGTGAACATGAGCTTTGTTAATCGGTCGTTATTTTTAAATATGAGTGTTACAAATCCTGCACATTATGGGGTGCGTAGCGTCCCGACTCAGCCCATAGACGCTCATTCGAAAAGCAATCCGCAGGCAACGCAGCAAAACATGATTGATGACCATTTATTCGGATTTCAAGGTGCGGCCGATACCGAATCGTCTGAGCAATATTTGTGGAGCGCGGCATGGTTTTTCATGTTCCTTTTGTTCCTCTGTACTACTTGAGCCAGATGAGTCGCATGAGCCCGACGGGTCAAGCGCGACGCGTGAGATGCCTTGGATCATGCTGGGCACTTGAGCGCGACTTAAATTTCCAACAAGTGCGTGAATAGTATCGTTGAGACCGCGATCCCGGAGACCGAGCCGGACGAAGGTTTGTTCGGCCCCGAAGCATTACGTGCGGCGCGCGAGATGGGTGCGCCCAAACCCGAAAACCGAGAACTTGTTTCTGCCGCGCTGAGGCTGCTCGCACGCCGCGACATGAGCCGCAAAGAATTCATCATCAAGCTAAGTCGAGGCGATTTCAGCGCAGACGAAATTGAATCGGTGACCGCATGGTGCGCGGCGGAAGGATTTCTAAACGAGGCTCGCTACGCTGAGAGCAAAGCGCGTGTCTTGGGCAATCGTTATGGTGCGCGGCGAGTCGGGGCAACACTCAAGCAGAAGGGTGTAACCGCAGATCTTGTCGAAACTGCCGTCATCGCATTAAAAGAAACTGATTTTAATCGCGCCCGGGAAATGTGGCTCCGCAAATTTGGCGAGCCCGCTGTGGATCAAAACAGCCGCAACAAACAAGTACGCTACCTGCAATCGCGCGGTTTTGGTTTCGATGTGATCAAGCGAGTGATTAAAGGCGAGGTGTCTGAAGAATGAGTTTTTGATGGATTCGTCGATGCAAAATCGATGCACCTCAAAAAATAACTTCGATATTTATTTGGTCAGATTCAAAAGTATCTGCCCGGCACGCGGATCAACGTTAAGCCAGATTAGTGGCAGCGCGGCGATGACCGCACAAATTAAAAGTATGAGCATTCGACGCGTCATGGCAATTTAGCTCGATGTGATAATAAGCGGTACGTAATGAAAACGATGTAGCGCGACTGCCGTGCAAATTATGCGTCAATCACCCCGCTGCATCCAGCGGTAGGCAATTGCAGCACGAAATCGCTTGGCGATTGCAGCACGGAAAAGCTTGGCGATTGCGCGCGATAGCCTGTGTTTCAGAAAATCTGTGCTGTTCGTAGTCAACCCCAATCAGCTTTCAAACCAAGGCAGCATCAGCCTCCCAACTCTTCGATTCATAGAGTTAGGAAGCAGTGGCAGCAAACTCTGCTCCCGTCTGCGCGCCAACTGAAAATGCCGTTCGAGCTTCTCAGATAGCCTCAACGCCCGCATCTGCCGAAAGGTTGCCCATTTATGATCAGGTGCTTCGCTACCAATGTATCTAGCGTCTTGATGAGTTGATTACATTCAAACTCACTTTCAACCCTTCAGCCCACCCTCCAACAAATCCTTCACCAGATCATTCATCGCGATGTCTTTTTTCTCCGCATGGGCTTGCAGCTTAGCCACCAGATCACCTGGCAGCTTGCAGGCAAATGGCACCAGCCCGGCGGCGGAGTCGAGCTTGCGCTGTTCTTTGCGGTCAGTAACCACGTTGCCTTTGCCGAAGCGGTCCGAAATGCCTGAGGCTTTCATTAGGTTGGCGGCTTTCAGCATTTTGTTTTTTTCTAAGTCGGTTTTTTTCATGCTCATGTTGATAGTCCTTGGGTTGTTTATGCTGCTAAAAAATTATTGTCGACGATTGCCGAACAGGAAAGTACTCCGGCGATCTTGTGGGCCGCGAATGAGGTCGAGGTTTGTAAAATCACCGGTTCGAATCGCGTCAAGGATGATTTGACGATAACGCTCAACAAGCTGTGCGTCGTGAGGCGAGGCGTCATAGAAATAAGTTAAATCCTGTAAGCTGTTGGCACCGCAGCGGTTTCGATAGGCGCAGTCAGAAAGTAGCTCCGTATTCGTTGTTCCGCAATCGTTGCCCATGTCGCACGCCGCCAGCGCTAGTGCTGAATAAAACGCACGATTTTCAATTGGTTCTTTATCGGGGCCGATACGAATGCTCCCATCCGTCATTGAGCTGGAGAGAATTGCACGCAAATCAGCAATAACGGTCGGGTTACCGGTGGCAAGTAATTCGCGGGTTGCCGCCCATTGCTGATCCGACATCATGTATCCGTCCGTTCGCTGCGGCATTTTGCCGGTGGCGTCAGGTTTGATATTGTTACGCATGTTGTAATCGTCTGACGATGCTTTGGCAATATCCACCTGCAATCGCCATGCTCGAGCAATCGGATTGCCGGCTTCAGCCGCTGCCTTGGCGAGTCTGGCTACTTCATCTTTTGAATATTCAATAGATCTGAGTTCACCACACGCATCGACATTGAGCGCGTCGTAGGCAGTAATGCGCAACGATTTTTGCTCGTCCTTGCCAATCAGATTTTTGATAAATTTCTCTCGCTTGATTTCGCGTGACTCGTCAACTTTTTTTGGGTCATCTGAAGGCGGGCGTTTAGCGCAGCTTTCCAGCAATTCAGCTTGGATGTAAAGTGCTTCGCTTGTTTGTGGGCCATTCTTGACCCGCTGATAAAGCAGCGGCCAGTCTTTTTTGTCCCGCAATAACTGCATGTCAGCAGAAAGTGATGTTTTCGGTGCTATCGCCTGCGCGCGTGGAGCCGACTGAATTTTTGGATCAATATTGAGAACCGACGACGCGCCGAGTTTAGGCGCACTCGACATGTTCGCGGCGTTCGTATTTTTCGCATCAACCAACGGTGCTTCGCTGCGGTTCTGAAGCGCAAAAAAACCAAGCCCTGCAACAACAACGATGGCGACTAAAAATTTAAATTTCATCTGGTTTTTCTTTTCTTCAGATCTGACAAAGTGATTTTCAATTCGATTTTACGGCATTAACTGCAGCGGCCCTTCGTCCATCGCCGCAATCTGTTCGCGCAATTCCAGAATACGATCCTGCCAATAACGCTGCGTATTAAAAAACGGAAACGCATGCGGAAACGCGGGGTCATCCCAGCGTTGCGCGAGCCACGATGAATAGTGGATGAGCCTGAGTGTGCGCAGCGCTTCGATCAAATGCAATTCGCGTCGATTGAAATCGAAAAACTCTTCATACGCCTCGACCACTTCGCGCATTTGAATCGTCATTTCCTCGCGCGTGCCCGACAGCAGCATCCATAAATCCTGCACGGCCGGGCCCATGCGGCTGTCGTCAAAATCGACAAAATGCGGGCCGCTGTCGGTGTAGAGCACGTTCCCGCCGTGGCAATCGCCATGCAGGCGAATTCGTGTGACGTCGCCGGCACGCGCGTAGCAATTGGCCACGCCCTCCAGCGCCTGTGAGGCCACCGTTGTCCACGCCTCGCGTAAATCAGCGGGAATAAAATCATGTGCCAGCAGCCAATCGCGTGGCTCGGTACCGAAGGTTGTCGCATCATGCGTGGGCCGATGAATGTAATTTTTAATCGCGCCAACCGCATGAATACGCCCTAAAAATCGGCCCATCCACTCCAGCACTTCTGGTCGATCCAGCTCCGGCGCGCGGCCACCGCGTTTGGGAAAAACCGAGAAGCGAAATCCTTTGAATTCATGCAAGCTTTGACCGTTAAGCGCAATCGGTGCCACCACCGGAATTTCGCGCGCCTCCAGATCCAATACAAATTCGTGCTCTTCCAAAATCTGCGCATTGGTCCAGCGATGTGGCCGATAAAATTTCGCGACCAGCGTGGGCGCTTCTTCGATGCCGACTTGATACACCCGATTCTCATAGCTATTCAACGCCAGCAATCGCCCATCGCAACGATAGCCGATGTGCTCTACTGCATCGAGCATCAGGTCTGGCGTCAAGCCATCGTAGGGCGTGGTGGAATTCATCACCCATTGTACGTGGCGGAGCGCCGCATCCCAAACCCAAGCACTGGAACGGCGTTCGCAGCAGAGTGTCCCAAGATGCCCGTCCTGATTGGCGGGTGGCCTTGCCAACTTTTCAGTTTTCGCTGCCGCTCAATAAGCAAAAAGGGCGGACGAGAATTACGCGCAAACTAAGGCGCGTAATCACTATTTCTATTTCATCATCGAAACGTTTGCGATTCATTTTATTGCCGTGATCAAAGGCGGGTGGATCAGCGATAATCGGGAATCAATAAAGGGAGGACTTATTTTGTGATGACGAAAACTCAAGCCACGACGGCGTCGATTGAAACCAGCAGCATCCCGCAAATCGTCGATTTCATTCTCGAACTCGATAAACTCAAAGGCGTGACGCGCAAGACCCGTCCGCTGGGGCTCGGCCGCTATGAAAATTCAGCCGAGCATAGCTGGCAGATTGCGATGCTGGCTTTCTCACTGGCACCGTATGCCGAGTCGCCCGTGGACCTCAATCGCGTCATTGGCATGCTGCTGGTACACGACATCGGTGAGATCGATACCGGCGACACCATCGTCTACGCGGAAGAAGGTGCTGCCGAGCGCAAAGCGGCTGAGTTTGTCGCAGTCAAGCGCATCTTTGGCATGCTGCATGAACAACAACATGCGATTTTTTTATCGCTGTGGCAAGAGTTCGAGGACGGCGAAACCACTGAAGCGCGTTTCGCCCACGCGGCTGATCGTGCGATGCCGGTGTTGTTAAATCTCGCCAACAATGGCCAAAGCTGGGTTGAGAACGGCATCAGTCATCAGCGTGTCGTCAAGCGTCTTGAGCAGCCCATCAAATCGGGCTGCCCGGCGTTGTGGGCTTATTTGGAAATTCGGCTTGAGGACGCGCGAGTGCGAGGCTGGTTCGGGGCTTAAATGTTTGTGCAGGGCATGCCCCGAACCCAAGCGCTGGTGAGGCGTTTGAGGCAATGTGCTTGGAGAAGCCCGCCCCGCTTGCCGTTTGAGCCAATGCACTCTTGAAGGTGCTTAACAGGTAAAATTAAGGTTTACATATTCAGACTGTCTTTTCCATGTCCACACTTTCTTGCGCCGAAATTCTCGGCGGCAAAGCATTACCTGACGCCAGCATCACCCTCAAAGGCTGGGTCAAAACCCGCCGCGATTCCAAAGCCGGCATTTCGTTTGTGGCCGTATCGGACGGCTCATGTTTTCAGCCAGTGCAGGCGGTGGTGCCGAATACGCTCGTCAATTACAACGACGAAGTAATCCGGCTCACTGCCGGTTGCGCAGTGGAAGTTACCGGTACGATTGTGCCGTCCCCGGCAAAAGGCCAGCCGTTTGAGATGCAGGCCATCTCGTTAAAGGTCATCGGCTGGGTCGACGATCCGGACACCTACCCGATTACGCCGAAAGTTCACACCATGGAATTTTTGCGCGATGTCGCGCACTTGCGCCCGCGCACGAATGTGATTGGCGCGGCGACGCGGGTACGCCACACGGTTGCACAGGCGATCCATCGGTTTATGGACGAGCTTGGTTTCTTGTGGGTGAATACGCCGATCATCACGGCGAGCGATGCTGAGGGTGCGGGTGAGTTATTTCGGGTATCCACACTGGATGCGTTGAATCCGCCGAAAACGGTCGATGGCAAAATTGACTTTTCAAAGGATTTTTTTGGTCGCGAAGCCTTCCTCACGGTCTCCGGCCAATTGAACGTTGAGACCTATTGCATGGCGCTGTCAAAAGTCTACACATTCGGGCCGACCTTCCGCGCGGAGAATTCAAATACCTCGCGCCACCTCGCTGAATTTTGGATGATCGAGCCGGAGATTGCGTTTGCCGATTTGGCGGCCGATGCATCGCTGGCCGAAGCGATGCTCAAATATATTTTCAATGCGGTGCTGACCGAGCGCCCGGATGATATGGCGTTTTTTGAAGAGCGCATTGAGAAAGGCCTGATCGCGAAGCTACAGGGCATGATCGACCGCGAATTTGTTCGCATGGATTACACCGAAGCCATCAAAATTCTCGAAGCCACCAAAGAAAAATTTGAATACCCCGTCAAATGGGGCATCGATTTGCAATCTGAGCATGAACGATTTTTAGCCGAGAAGCACGTCGGCGGGCCGGTGATTCTGATGAATTATCCGAAAGAAATTAAGGCGTTTTATATGCGACTCAATGACGACAACAAGACGGTGGCCGCGATGGATGTACTAGCACCAGGCATCGGCGAAATCATCGGCGGATCGCAGCGCGAAGAGCGGCTCGATGTGCTCGACGTGCGCATGATCGAATCCGGCCTTGACCCGGCGCACTACGGGTGGTATCGCGATTTGCGTCGCTACGGCAGCGTCCCGCACGCGGGATTTGGATTGGGCTTTGAGCGCACAATTTCGTATGTGACCGGCTTGGGCAATGTGCGCGATGTGATTCCGTTTCCACGCACGCCGGGCAATGCAAAATACTAAGCAAAATACTAAAGCCAAAAGAAAAAAATCGCATGACACTTCGTGATAAAGACCTCGATTCGCTGTTCCAGAGTAATCGGCATTGGGCAGAGCGCATTCTGGCCGCACAGCCTGATTTTTTTGAGCAACTCGCCCACCAGCAGAATCCAAAATATCTCTGGATTGGCTGCTCGGACAGCCGTGTACCGGCGAACGAAATTGTCGGCCTGATGCCGGGCGAAGTTTTCGTGCATCGCAATATTGCAAACGTGGTCGTGCACTCCGATCTCAATTGTCTGTCGGTGATCCAGTTTGCGGTCGATGTGCTGAAAGTGGAGCACATCATGGTGGTCGGGCACTACGGCTGCGGTGGCGTGCACGCCGCGCTGTTTGGCGACCGCCTCGGCTTGGTCGATAACTGGCT
>JAYVYF010000079.1:0-4128 GCA_043784585.1 Burkholderiales bacterium | reverse complement strand
GCATCACCAAGCGCGCGATGCCGACCGGCCGTGGGCAGGTGATGCCGATCGCGCAATGCATTCAGTGAATGCGATGCGGCATCGGGATACAAGCGGCGCGACAGTCTTACCGTGCACAGCACCTCGGCGGTGAATGGCATGTCGATTCGTCGAAATTCATTCTTGATAAAACCATAATCAAATCGCGCGTTGTGCGCAACAAATACATGATCATGCAACCGTCGGTGGACTTCATGTGCGATTTCGTGAAACTTTGGCGCAGCCCGCACCATCGCGTTGGTAATACCGGTCAACGCTTGAATCTCGACTGGCACTGAGCATTCCGGATTCACCAGGCTTGACCACTCCTCGACCAGCTCGCCATCAACCACGCAAAGAATCGCGATCTCGGTAATGCGATCGGCCGTCGCCGTCATGCCAGTGGTTTCGGTGTCGATAATCGCCAATGGATAGTTGAACATTGCCTTGATGTAAATTTAAAAATATCGGATGGGGCGTCCAGCACAGCGATGCACCTGCGGCGACGACACTACCGCCACAAATATGAAGGGACTGTTATTTTATACAGTGCGCCAAAAGTTAATTATTTTCAACATTTATTTTGCGGATAGCAAAAGCCGCACCGTTTTTTAGCGCGTTACCGTACAGACGCTTCGCAGCGTGTGTTCAAAAATCGTAAGTGTTGATATTTGTTCGCCAGTTGTTCGCCTCAAATTGCGCGCGTCAGTAACTTCCTAAACGTATTAGCGCGGACATCGTACATGGCTTGTCAGCGAAATCATTAATCGCAATATGGCCTTCTCGACTTCAAAGGAAACGACATGTCCGCAAAACCTGCGCCACTTGAACCCACAGAATTCGGGCACATCTCCCGTCGCAGCATGCTGAAGGCGAGTGCTGCGCTGGCGAGTGTGCCAATAACCAACCTTGCAGGCGCTCAATCGCTTGACGCTGACACACCCCGTAAGTCTGCCGCAGTCACCGTAGCCCCGGACCGGATCGACATGATATTGCAAGTCAACGGGCGCGCGTACCCCTTGAGCGTGGATGCGCGCACCTCGGTGCTGGATGCGCTGCGTGAAAATCTGGGCCTGAAAGGCACCAAGAAGGGATGTGATCACGGCCAGTGCGGCGCGTGTACGGTCTTGATTGATGGTCGGCGAATCAATTCGTGTTTGACGCTTGCGGTGATGCACGATGGTCAGCAAATTACCACCATTGAAGGCTTGGCGAAGGGTGAAGAACTACACCCGATGCAGGCCGCGTTTTTGAAACATGATGGCTTTCAATGTGGCTATTGCACGCCGGGTCAGATTTGCTCGTCAATTGGAATGCTTGCGGAAGTTGGTGCGGGCATGCCGAGTCAGGTGACCGGCGACCTGCTGGCCAAAACCGGTACGGTCAACGATGAAGAAATTCGCGAACGCATGAGCGGCAACATTTGCCGCTGCAGCGCCTACCCAAATATTGTTGCCGCCATCAAAGATGCATCAGTGGCAATAGCAGCGGTGCAAACATGAAAGCGTTTCATTATGAGCGAGCCGAATCGCTTCAAGCGGCTGCAGCGGCAGGCGCAAAACCCGGCGCAAAATTTATTGCGGGTGGTACCAATCTGCTCGATCTGATGAAGCTCGAAGTAGAAACGCCCACGCATTTGATTGACATCACTCGCCTCGGTCTGGATAAGACCGAGGTAATGAGCGACGGGGGATTGCGGATCGGTGCGATGGTGCTTAATTCAGACCTGGCAGCGGACATGCGGGTGCGCAAAGATTACGCGGTGCTGAGCCGCGCGCTGCTCAGTGGTGCGTCGGGACAGCTGCGAAATAAAGCGACCACGGGCGGCAATTTATTGCAGCGCACGCGTTGCTATTATTTTTACGATACCTCCAAACCCTGCAACAAGCGTACGCCGGGCTCAGGTTGCTCTGCTATTCAGGGCTTTAACCGTATGCATGCCATTCTGGGCACCAGTGATGCCTGTATCGCCATTCATCCCTCTGACATGGCAGTGGCTATGCGCCTGCTCGATGCAAAAGTGGAAACGATTTTGGCAACGGGTGCGAAGCGGGTCATTCCAATTGCTGACTTCTATCGCCTGCCGGGCAATACGCCGCATATTGAAACCAATCTGGCGCCCGGCGAAATGATTACCGCCGTGACCTTGCCGCCGCCGCTGCCCGGGCGACATGTGTATCGCAAGGTGCGTGACCGCGCATCGTATGCGTTCGCGCTGGTATCAGTGGCCGCGATCATCGACACCACCGGTGGCCGCATCAAGTCTGCCCAGATGGCGTTTGGTGGACTCGCGCATCAGCCGTGGCGAGTGGCGGCTGCCGAAACTGCATTAACGAATGCGCCATCAGACCTGACCGGTGCCAATGCAGCGGCTGACGTAGTGCTGTCCGGAGCACGCGGGTTTGGTCATAACGATTTCAAAATATCACTGGTCCGTCGCACCTTGCGCGCAGTGATCACGGAAGCCTAAAAGTCTGAAGGGACCAACGCCATGGATATGAATGCACCCGCGCCACGCAATGCGATTGATGAAAATCGTCAGGGGCTTATTGGAAAACCGATAGACCGAGTCGACGGCCGATTAAAAGTGACCGGCAAGGCACCGTACGCGCATGAAGTGATTGAAGGTGGAAACGCGGCGTACGGGTTTATTGTGGAGGCAACGATTGCCAAAGGCACATTGGCCTCAATAGACACAGAAGCTGCCGAACGTTCACCCGGCGTGATGCTGGTGATGACGCATAAAAATTCGCCCGCACAAGGGGCTTGGGGACCGATTGACGCGAAAGATAGATACGCGCGCGCTTCACCGCAACTCGCCAATAATCGCGTTGAACACTATGGTCAAGTAGTGGCGTTTGTGGTCGCAAAAAGCTTTGAACAAGCGCGCTCGGCGGCGCGATTGGTGAAAATAACTTACGCGCAGCAAAAGCCGGAGGCCGAGCTTAAACCAAATACGGCGAAAGCAGAAAAACCAGATGACCAGTTCGGGCAAAAGACCGACAGCGTCGTCGGCAATTTTGATTCGGCATTTGCTTCTGCGGCAATCAAAGTTGATTCCACCTTCACCACTCCCGCTCATATTCACGCCCAGATGGAGCCGCATGCAACGGTCGCATATTGGAAAGGCGGGCTGGTGATCATTCATTGCTCATCGCAGTTGTTGATGAGCGCCAAAAATGCGGTCGCTAATACGCTCAAGATTTCACCGTCGAAAGTGCGTATTGTCAGCCGCTATATTGGCGGCGGGTTTGGCGGCAAGCTGCCGATTTATGGCGATGTGATGTTATCCGCGATGGCCTCGAAGCAGTTGGGCATTCCGGTGAAAACCGCGTTGACGCGCCAGCAGATGTTTCATCTCACCACCCATCGAAGCGACACGATCCAGCGGCTGCGCCTGGGCGCAACCACCGATGGCAAGCTTACCGCGATCGCCCACGAAACATGGTCGCACAGCGCGCGTTTCGATAATTTTTTTGAGAACGCAAGCATGCAAACGCGCACGCTGTACGCGGCACCACATCGTTTGACCACGCATCGGTCGGTAAAACTTGATTTACCGATAGCGGATTCAACCCGCGCACCGGGAGAATCCGTCGGCATGCTGGCGTTGGAACAGGCAATGGATGAGCTCGCGGAAAAACTTAAACTCGATCCGATTGAATTTCGGATCCGCAACGAGCCCGCAATGGATCCCGAGCTAAACATTCCGTTCTCTACGCGGCAACTGGTCGCGTGTATGCGCGAAGGTGCGGCAAAGTTTGGCTGGGCCAAGCGCAGTGCGACGACCGGGGCAGTGAGCGATGGACGCTGGCTGATCGGCATGGGTGTTGCAGCGGCCACGCGCGGCAATTTGTTGATGCCGTCAACCTGCTCAGTTGCCATTGATGGCAGCGGCATGGTCACTGTTCGCATGGCCATGACCGACATCGGAACAGGCAGCTACACCGTATTCACGCAGGTGGCAGCGGAAGCATTGGGGTTGCCAATTGAGCAAATTAAAATGGAATTGGGCGACAGCGATTTTCCAAGCACACCTGGCTCGGGCGGATCGTGGGGTGCGGCCAGCGCCGGCTCCGGACTATTCGATGCGTGCGCCAATTTGCGCGA
>JAYVYF010000078.1:0-3873 GCA_043784585.1 Burkholderiales bacterium | reverse complement strand
GCTTGGGGTGTGATTTTGCTGGAATGCAAAGAGGACGCTGTCACCAAAACTGCATTCAATGCATTGCAGGCGGAATGGCGTCGTGCGTCTGAACGATTGCAGCAAGTACAAGACGCGCTGGTGATTGATGAGGTTTGGCAAGTAGCGCTCGAAGCAGGCTATCAGCGCCAATTGGCACGTAAGCTCGCGATGGCGCCAGGGGCTGGGATAGGGGTCAGCGCAGAGCAGGCTATCGAAGTTCAGGCAGCTTTTTGCATTGACGTGCGTAGCGAGCCTCTGCGCCGCGCGCTCGAAGCTGTTTGGCCGGCCATTCAGACCATCGGATTTGCCGGATTCTTTGGACTTCCGGTGGCCTATACACCGCTCGCCACGTCAGCTAAGCGACCTCAACTACCTGGACTGCTTGCGCCAACGTTCGAAGTGACCGACAGCGTTTATAACGCTGACAATGGTCGTGGTGCAAAGCAGGGTGAGTTAAACGATGCCGCGTACCAAGCCCGGAAGCGCCGATTTGCCTGGTTGGAGCAATGGCTCGCCGCCAGTCGCTGGCCCGCTTCTGCGTTTTCCTTTGTCGAAGCAGCGGGTGTGGGCTATATCGGTAAGTTGACGAACTGGCTAAAACCGACCACGCACGGGCGAATATCTGATGATTTGGCTGGCTTGCCAGCCCAATACCGGCCGATCTGCCGTCCGGCATTGTCTGGTCTGGATACTGGTGCCAAGGTTGCACTGGCCGCAGGGGTTTTGCATGCCATGGGGCTGGAACGACACCTCGCGCCACTCGTATTGCTGGTGGGACACGGCAGCCAGAGCACCAACAATGCTCACGCTGCTGCGTTGGATTGTGGTGCCTGCTGCGGTCAGACCGGTGAAGTCAACGCGCGCGCACTGGCGCAATTGCTCAATGAGCCTAACGTCCGCGCTGGCTTGCAGTCCAGTGGCATCGCTATTCCGACGCAAACGGTGTTTGTCGCCGCCTTGCACAACACAACGACCGATGAGATCGAGGGGTTTGATCTCGACCTGTTGGAACCGGTCGCGCGGGCGCGATGGAACCAGCTGCAAACTGTTTTTGCCCATGCCTGCGATCAGGTTCGCCGTGAGCGAGCGCCACGCTTGGGACTCAACCCGCGCACGGCGCACGATGATTTGCTCGCCCAGTTGCGTCGCCGCGCTAACGATGGCGCGCAAACCAGGCCTGAGTGGGGTCTGGCAGGAAATGCCGCATTGATTATTGCTCCCCGATACCGCAGCCTGGGTGTGATGCTGGACGGACGCAGCTTTTTGCACGACTACGATGCCGATCAGGATGCCGATGGCAGCGTGCTGGAACTGCTCATGACCGCCCCCATGCTGGTGGCGCACTGGATCAACTGGCAATACCATGCATCGATGTGTGATCCACTGCGTCTGGGCAGCGGGAACAAGGTGCTGCATAACGTGGTCGGCGGTCACATTGGCGTATTCGAAGGCAATGGGGGGGACCTGCGAATTGGCTTGTCCCGACAGTCTTTACATGATGGCGAGCGCTGGGTGCATGAACCGCTTCGCCTGACGGTGATCATCGACGCGCCACGCCAAGCTATCGAGAAAGTGATTCAGCAACACGAGGTCGTACGCCAACTGATCGACCACGGCTGGATACACCTCTGGAGATTTGACGATGTGCGGTTCGCGCGTTACTTCAATGGTAGTTGGCAAGCGCTTGGGCTGGGGCAGGAACAGTGAGAGGGATAGGAATAGGAATGACATTGGACGATGTTGGACGACAAATCGCCTAATTGGTCATCGCACCGGTGCTTCAGCTTGTGCGTAGCCCGCGTAGTTGAACGAATCGGTGGTTGTTTGTAGCTGCATGAATTTGCTCCGTTTGCATGGGGCGCATTCAATTTTTGCTGATCCTATTTGTTAAAGAAAACGGCAGCCGATCCCGCTTAAATTCGCGGCATTAAAGAAATGTCCAGCCTATAAAACTGGATGGCTTTTTCATTTACTGCTGGCGGATGGTTGACTGTATGCCGACTGGCCTTCCAAGCTTATGAGCACTTCTGCGGATTGCTGTGGTGTTGCGGGTGGCCGCATCAGATTTCAACCCGAACCAGTACCAGTATGCTTCTCCAACCAGCGTTGCCCGAGAGCTGTTAGACGGTAGCGCTGGTTGCTACTGTTGGGCTTGTCTGGCAAGGTCATTTCCACCACCCCTGTTTCCAGTGCTGGCTTCATGTAAGTGCTGCGGAAGTGCTCCCGATGCGCCATCCCCAAGGCATCAAGCAACTGCTGGAGTGACATCTCTCCGTCCAAGGTGCTAGCCTCGTTCTAGCGCAAGTGGTGGATCGCGCGATGGCGTCGGGCATGCCTGCTGAGGCAATGCCGTGGCTGAGCGTCTCTTGTTGAATCTCAAGATGGAGCGGGTCGGCAGCGCACTTATGCCCGCCGAGCCGAAGCAAAAAAAGACGTAACCGATTACATCACCGGCTTCTACGACTACACAGGATTGCATTTCGTGTTGGGCAATCTGTTGCCTTCCGGCTTCGAGCGGAACATGGCAGCAAAAAACCTATCGCGGGGCCTTAATTGCTACCGTCCTGGGTGGTGCGGCTATTTCATGCAAAAAAAAGGACTCGGAGTTTATCCGAGCCATTTAATATGGCGGAGGAGGCGGGAATCCTTTTTTCGATAAGGCTCAAAAAAAGCCACCTCGCGCCCGGCAGGGCGCTCGGATTCGTGAAACATAACGCAAGCCGCAGAGCTTGTTTTATGTCCGCACTCATCCCGCGTCCGTGCCAGACGCGCATTCGATTCCCCCAAAATTCGACGCAGTAAATGAAAAGCCCATCCGATAAAACTTGATGGGCTTTTCATTTACTGGTGGGCCGGCGTCCCTCGTAAGATAGTCTGCAAGGTCCGCCAGTGCTAGAGGTTATGATGGTGAATATTTTATTTACCCCATAATTTACCCCACGCCGTCAAATTTGGAGTCTGCTATGGCACTAACGGAACTGAAACTCAAGGCGCTAAAGAACACCCTGGAACCGGGAAAGCATGCCGATAAAGACGGCCTGTTTCTGCGGGTCGACAAAAAGGGACGCATGTATTGGCAGTGGCGCATTCGTGTGGGTGGTAGTGAGACGCTAGTAAGTTATGGCAGCTATCCGGCGACTGGCTTGGCTCACGCTCGGGAGCTTCATGCCGTAGCCAAACAGCAACGCAAGGCCGGCGTTAACCCCAACGTTGCAAAGAAAGTCGCTAAGGCCAGTAAACAGAATGATGCGACCAATTCATTCGAAATGGTCGCGCGCGAGTGGTTTGAGTTAAAGCGCGGTGAATGGTCAGCTGATTACGGCGAGCGGGTTATGCGTCGGCTGGAAGCGGACATATTCCCTTGGCTTGGCAAAGAATCTGTGGACAAGATTACACCCATGCAGTTGCTCGAAGTATTGCGCAGGATGGAGTCGCGCGGCGTGCTTGAGACCACGCATCGCGCACTGGAAACTTGCAGGCTAGTATTCAGTTATGCGGTCGCCACGGACAAGGCAGAGCGCAATCCGGCGAGCGAGCTTAAAGACGTACTAAAAAAGCCCAACGAAAAACACCTGCCTGCGATCACCGACCCCGTGCGTTTGGGAGAATTGCTTCGTGCATGCGACAGCTACAAAGGCACCCACATCGTCCGGGCAGCGTTGCACTTGCTGCCTATCCTGTTTGTGCGTCCCGGTGAATTGCGCCATGCCCGCTGGGAAGAGTTCGATCTCGACAACGCAATATGGACTATCCCAGCAGAAAGAATGAAGCGCAAGAAAGCCGGGAAGCTTTTCGGTAATCCGCATAGTGTTTCGTTGCCGACGCAGGCTGTGGCAACGCTACTGGAATTAA
>JAYVYF010000077.1:0-13124 GCA_043784585.1 Burkholderiales bacterium | reverse complement strand
ATCGTCGAAGTGCCCGATGCGCGCATGGCGCAATTGTCGGCGATCGTGAGTCCACAAAAAATCCAGCCAGCGATTGTCGAGTTTGTCGACATCGCTGGCTTGGTCGCAGGCGCATCCAAAGGCGAGGGGCTGGGCAATCAATTTCTGGCCACGATTCGCGAGACCGATGCGATTTCACATGTGGTGCGCTGCTTTGATGATCCGAATGTGATCCACGTCGCGGGTAGGGTTGACCCGTTATCCGACATCGCTGTAATCGATACCGAACTCGCCCTGGCCGACATGGGTACTGGCGAAAAAGCGCTGCACCGCTTCAACAAGGTGGCCCGTGCCGGTGATAAAGAAGCGATCAAAATGGTTGCGATTTTAGAGCCGATCATGAAGCATCTCGATCAGGGCAATCCAGTGCGCAGCATGGGTTTGGACAAAGATCAAATGGCGCTGATCAAGCCGCTGTGCTTCATCACTGCCAAGCCGGTTTTGTACGTGGCGAACGTGATCGAAGGCGGCTTTGAAAATAATCCGCTGCTCGATTTGGTGAAAGCCCACGCCAAAAAAGAAGGCGCACCCGTTACCGCGATCTGCGCCAAGATCGAAGCCGAAATTGCAGATTTGGAAGACGCCGATAAGGAAGTTTTTTTGGCCGATATTGGTATGACCGAACCGGGCCTAAATCGCTTAATCCGCTCCGCCTACACCTTGCTCGGCCTAGAAACCTACTTCACGGCTGGCGTAAAAGAAGTCCGCGCCTGGACCGTCCACAAAGGCTCCACCGCCCCGCAAGCCGCCGGTGTGATTCACACTGATTTTGAACGCGGCTTCATTCGCGCCGAGGTGATCGCGTTCAACGATTACGTCACGTTAGGTGGTGAGGCAAAATCAAAAGAAGCGGGGAAAATGCGGCTGGAGGGGAAGGAATATATTGTTAAGGATGGCGATGTGATGCACTTTAGGTTTAATGTTTAGAAAATTGAAAGTCTAGCGTTGGCAACTCTTTTGAACCATTTTTGGCTCAAACAGCAATCAAAACATGGGCTTTGTAATTCTTGATGACTTATTGACTAAGGTAGTCGTAAAACTTCTGCTTTAAGATGAGCGGTAGCCGCGTCACAAATTGCGCGTTCTTCAGCCGTGATGTCAGGGCGTTTTGCGGCCCATTCAATATGCTTTCGGGTTTGGTCAAGCACGCCTCGGTACTCGGTTACATCCTCTAGAAATCCTAATGTTCTTGCTGCAGGTGCGATATGAAAACGCTCGGTACTACATAGGGTTCTCACGGGCGCTGCATTTTGCAACCGCTGGTCATGCACACGATAGCCGCAAATCTGGTCTGAGATGTATTAAGCGTCGCCTTTACTGAGCAAACGCAGCCAAAGTGCAAGATCGGCGATACAAGTGAATTCTTGCGCTCCAATACAAAACAGGCGGATCCGATTTGCTGATGGCTCCGCTATGATTTCGCCGCGGCGAAACATTGCTGCACTGGACTCACCGATAAAATTCGTGCTTTTTATCAGGCAAAGATTGGCGAGCATCTTCGCGCGAAACGCACCATTACGTTGTGCAATTGGCTGCGTCTGGATGTCGTCTGGCATTACATTACCCAATAAGTCTATGCGCGCGCGGCGGGAAAATACCAATGAAACAGCGTTGCCCAACTGCGTAAACGCATCCACCATTTGCGCTACACAATCGCTGCGCAAGATGTCATCGTGGTTCAGAAATTTTATATACGTGCCGCGAGCCATCTCAAAGCGCTGCGCAAAATTCGCGTGAAAGCCCAAGCTGGGCGTGTTGCGAATATAGCGAATACGCGGTTCGTTTTTAGTTAGCACCACAATGTGCGCATCGTCATTGGATTGGTCGAGTCGTCGGAGACGATGATTTCGACATCCGCAAATGACTGGTTAAGGGCACCCACGAAGTGCTGAGAATTGTAAACGGGGATTAGAATGGAGACGACTGGCATATTTGGCACTAAATCAATCTACAAAGTCTTTACTTAATGGGCGCTTTGAGCCATTTCTGGCTTGAAAAGCAAGCGGGGCTGGGTTGCTGTCGTTCTGATGTCGCTATTCCAACCGCTATTCAACGATAGTTTGAAGTTTCGCCAATACGTCACTGGTCACAAAATCGGGCGCACGCTCGATAAATTTGCCGTGCCGGGCGGCGATATCGATGGTGCGCACTTGGTTACTCATTACGACGCCCTGAGTAGACGTGCCTGAACCTATCAGCGTCACCGCGAAGCCCGCAAACCGAGCCTGGTTACCGCCTTGTGTGATGGGGCAAATCACGGTTATACCAGATCTATTAAAAGCTTCTTCCGACACCACGAATACTGGGCGAATGCCCTGTTGTTCTTTGCCTGCGGTAGGATTCAAATCTACTTGCCAAATATCACCACGCTTTGGCCAGCGCATTAAATTTCTTCAAGGCGGACTGGCTTCGCATTAATCCATTCACGCTCTTCCGCGCTAATCGGTTGCGACAGATCGCACTGCGCCATGAGTGCCGCCAGCGTATAGCGTTTTTGCGCAGGCCGGGCCACCAGCGCACCATCTTCAACCGATAACGCGACCGACTGGCCCTCCGAGATACCCCAAGTGCGCAACATCGTGGCGGGTATGCGCAGGGCCATGCTATTGCCCCACTTCTGAATTTTCGTATCAATCATATTTTGACTCTATTAAAAAGTATCTACATTGTAGAGTCCAAACGGTAGCGAGTCAACCAGTGGCGCAGCGCGATTAAGCCTTCGGTGCCACCATCTGCTGCAACTCCCCCGACTCATACATTTCGCGCAAAATATCGGCACCGCCGACGAATTCGCCGTTTACATAGAGCTGTGGAATGGTCGGCCAGTTGGCGTATGCCTTGATGCCTTGGCGAATTTCTTCGTCTTGCAACACGTCGACGGTGAAGGGTTTGTCGATGCCGCTGGCTTTCAAAATCTGGATCGCAGAGGCGGAAAAACCGCACTGTGGGAATTGCGCATTGCCCTTCATGAAGAGCACAACGGGGTGGCCGGTAACGGTTTCGCGGATACGGTCTTGAGTGTCCATAATTATTCCTTGATTGATGAAGTTAAATTTGACGTCACTAGATTTTAGCGGATTCGGACGGAATGCATCGCCTGTGTCTCAATAAACATGTTTATCCGCCCACAGCAGACCAGCGCCCGCCGCTCACGCGTGGAATTCCTGCCAGGTCCGGCACGCACATGAGCTCTACAAAGCCGCGCGCGGCCAACAGATCGCGGCACGCCAACGCTTGATCGTAGCCGTGCTCAAACATCAGCCAGCCTTCGCCGTTAAGATGTTTTGGTGCATCGTCAATGATGCGGCGAATGCAGGCCAGACCGCGCTGATCCGGCGCGTTATCGGTGAGTGCGCCGATCGGTTCAAAGCGCAAATCACCCTGCGTTAAATGGGGATCGCCACGCCCGACGTAGGGCGGATTCGAAACGATCAAATCGAATCGTTCATTTCCTAATGCGGAGAACCAATCGCTTTCAACAAATAAAATATGCACGCCCAATTTGATTGCGTTTTGTTTTGCCACCGCGAGAGCTTTTGCAGAAATATCAATCGCAACAATATCGAGTGCGGGACGCTGCTCGGCAAGACTAATTGCAATCGCACCACTACCGGTTCCAAGGTCTAGCACCCGCGCGGTAGTTGGAGCATATTGCTTGGAAAGCCGCACCAGTGCTTGCTCTACAAGGGTCTCGGTTTCAGGGCGAGGAATCAACACGTCCGGCGTGACAATCAATTTGACGCCGTAAAATTCTCGTTCACCGAGAATGTATGCCATTGGTTCGCCACCCACCCGGCGCTGAATCCACGCGCGCGCCAGATGTTCTTGTTGAGCATCGATAAAACGTTCGGGATGAGCGGCAATGTTGGCGCGCGATGTCTGCAAAATGCGCTCTAGCAACATGGCAGTTTCACGTTGGGGGATTGCGCTCTCTTTGATCAGCGCGCCGACGGAGGTTGACAAAATCAGGGCTCGACAATTAGGCGGTTTCGCCCAGTGCCGACAACAATTCCGCCTGATGCTCCGCCATCAAACCATCTGTCAGCTCCGACAAATCACCATCCATAATGAAATCGAGTTTGTACAGCGTGAGATTGATGCGGTGATCGGTCATGCGGCCTTGCGGGAAATTGTAGGTGCGGATACGCTCGCTTCTGTCGCCGGAGCCGACCAGCGATTTGCGGGTGGCGGCTTCTTTGGCTTGCGCTTCGCGGGTCTGTTTGTCTTTGATGCGTGCCGCCAAGACGCGAAATGCCTGCTCCTTATTTTTATGCTGCGAGCGACCATCTTGGCATTCGACCACGATGCCGGTCGGCAAATGGGTCAAGCGCACCGCGGAATCGGTTTTGTTAATGTGCTGACCGCCCGCGCCTGAAGCGCGGAAGGTATCGATGCGCACTTCCGAGGGATTAATCACGGTATCGACCACGTCATCGACTTCCGGCATCACCGCGACCGTGGCGGCGGAGGTGTGGATGCGACCTTGGGTTTCGGTATCCGGCACGCGCTGCACCCGATGCCCGCCGGACTCGAATTTGAGCCGTGAATAGGCGCCCTGGCCGACGATGCGGGCAATGACTTCTTTATAACCGCCGACTTCGCCTTGTGACTCGGAAACGATCTCTACCTGCCAGCGATTGCGCTCGGCATAGCGCGTGTACATGCGAAATAAATCACCCGCAAACAAGGCCGATTCATCGCCACCGGTACCTGCACGAACCTCCAGAAAAATATTCTTCTCATCATTCGGATCTTTCGGCAGTAATGCTTTTTGCATGTCGATTTCGATCTGCTCCAGCCGCCCTCTGCCCGCTTTGATTTCTTCTTCGGCAAACTCGCGCATCTCCGGATCTTTGCCCATTTCCTGGGCAGCTGCAATATCCGCTTCGGATTTCTGATATTCGGCAAACAACGCAACGACCGGCGTGATGTCAGCGTGCTCGCGGGTGATTTTGCGATAACTGTCCATATTGTTGACTACGCTAGGTTCAGCCAACAGACGATCTAATTCCACCAGACGCTCACTGAGTGAGGTCAATTTTTTGCTGATTGAATCTTTCATCATTCCGGATCGGCGTAGAGTTTTTCAAGCGCTGTGGACAGCGCCTCGCGTTCGCCGCCGGTGCTGCGGCCCAGAGCAGCGAGTGGATGATGTAAAAATTTATTGGCGAGACCGTTTGCTAGAGCTTCCAGCACTTTTATGGGATCTTCGCCTCTTGCCAGCAATTTGTGTGCGCGTTCAAGCTCAATTTGTTTGTAATGGTCCGCTTTGGTACGAAGCTGCTGGATGATCGGCACCGATGCGCGCGCAGTCAGCCAGTGCATGAATTCGGCGGTGCGCTTGTTGATGATGATGTCGGCTTCCAGCACGGCTGATTCGCGCTTTTCCAGATTTTGCTGAATTACACGACCGAGGCTATCCAGTGTGTAGAGAAAGATACCCTCAAGCTCGCCGACTTCAGCCTCCACGTCGCGCGGTACGGCGAGATCGACGATGAACATTGGTTTGCGACGACGCAGCTTCAGTGCGCGCTCGATCATGCCTTTACCAATGATCGGCAGTGTAGAGGCGGTTGAGGTAATAATTGCGTCGAATTCGTGAATCTGCTCGGGCAGTTGCTGCAAGGTAATAGCGCCCGCGTTGAAACGCTGGGCAAGCTCTTTACCGCGCTCCATCGTGCGATTCGCCACCACAATTTTATTCGGCGACATCGCCGCAAAATGGGTGGCGGAAAGCTCAATCATTTCGCCAACACCGATCAGCAAAAGTTTTACATCATTAATATCGCCAAACAATTGTTGGGCCAGTTTGACCGAGGCCGCAGCCATGCTCACCGATGTCGAACCAATATCAGTTTCAGAGCGCACTTCTTTGGCGACTTTGAACGTGTCCTGAAACAGCCGATCAAGCGCGCCGGACAAGGCGCTAGCCTCCCCTGCAATTTTTACGGCGAGTTTCATTTGCCCCAAAATTTGTGGCTCACCCAAAATCATCGAATCCAATCCGCTTGCCACCCGGAACGCATGACGCGGCACTTCTGCCTCGGACAACGTATAAAGATGTGACGTCAGATCGAGACCTTGTACGGCGGGCACCGACGATAGCCACTTGGCAGCACGCGCTAAAACCGCGTCGTTGGGGGCGCGAAAATAAATCTCGGTGCGGTTGCAGGTGGAAACCAGCGTGACTTCTTCGGCATCGGTTTCGGCTCGCAAGGCATCAATCGCGCCGCGCTGCGCTTCGAGCGGAAACGCGACCCGCTCACGGATCTCGATGGGCGCGGTGCGATAGTTAAGACCGAGGGCGAAGAGTGGCATCTGGCATGGCTTGCGGGATTGACAGGAGACATCGCCCGCGATTTTTAGAGGTTAAAAAAAGTTGTGGAGCAAAAATGGTAATGCGCGATGCCGCCGATTATAGCAGCGGTGTTTTCGTTATCGCGTTGATATATATATTGCGAATAGGTATTGCAAATAGCAGTCATCGACCTAAAGTTGAGCTGCAGCCGAGGTTAAAGCGCATCAAGTTGGTTAAGCGTCTGCAGCGCCTGCGCACGTATCGCGAGCCGATCGTCCTCGCTCATGCGCGTAATGTTGCGCACCATCAGTGAAGTTCGTGGATTTCCGGCTAGGGATTTTTCATGCTTATCCAGAAAATTCCAATATAAAGTGGTGAATGGACATGCATTGGTGCCGGTTTTTACATCCGGTTTATAGCGGCATCCCGTGCAGTAATTACTCATGCGTTTAATGTAGGCGCCGCTGGCGATATAGGGCTTGGACGTAAATCGCCCGCCATTTGCATATAACGCCATCCCCGCCACATTAGGCAGCTCGACCCACTCGACGGCATCAACATACACGGCTAAATACCAGTCCTCCATTTCTTGCGGCGTCGTCTCGGCGAGCAGGCCAAAAATGCCGGTGACCATCAGCCGTTGAATATGATGGGCATAACCGTATTCGAGGGTTTGGCCAATCGACTGTTTCATGCAATTCATGTTCGTATCAGCGGTCCAATACCATGCCGGTAATTTGCGCGAATGATTAAAGTGATTGGCCTTGCGCATGCCGGGCATATCGAGCCAATAAGTTCCGCGAATAAATTCGCGCCAACCCAAAATTTGGCGAACAAATCCTTCCACGCTTTCGAGCGAGGCCTGACCTTTTTTTAGCGCTTGCACAGCAGCCGCAATCACCTCGCGAGGATTGAGCAATTTCACGTTCAGCGCGGCTGAAATCAGGCTGTGGAATAGATATGGTTGGTTCGTCCACATCGCATCCTGATAGTCGCCAAATTTGCCAAGACGCACGTGGATAAAGGATTTCAGGGCTGTTAATGCATCTTCGCGGGTCACGGGCCAGGCAAATTTATCGATGCTGCCGGGATGTCCAGGAAAATGTTTTTCGATGTCGTTGAACACCTCTATCGTGATCTTATCCGGTACAAAAACAGGTGCAACGGGCACTTCACCCGGTCCCGCCTTTCCAAACGCGCCGCGATTTTCTGCGTCGAAATTCCAGCGCCCGCCAAGGGGCTCTTCGCCGTCCATCATCACCGCGTGACGCTTGCGCATCATTCGGTAGAAAAACTCCATGCGCAGCTGTTTGTAACCTTTTGACCACTCTACAAATTCCCGCCGTGAGAGCAGAAAGTGCGCGTCCTCACGAATCGCCAGCGCAACGTTTTTGGTTACCCCATTATTTCCAAACCACTCACGAATGGATTGCTCCACGCGGTAGTCGCCCGGTTCTACTATCACCACTTTTTCGGGTCGATGGCGGTCTATTGCGGCACTTAGCGCCGCAGTTAATTCGGCGAACGAGTGGCTGTCGATGCTGGCGTAGTCGACCTCAAAGCCTTGCTTACGCAAATGCAGTGCGAAATGCCGCATTGCCGACAGGAAATACGCCGTGCGTGGTTTACTGCTCCACACGTGTGTTGACTCGGTTGCAACTTCGGCCATGAAAACCCGGTCTTGTTTAGGGTCGAAGTCGGTCAATGCAGCGCTTTCGTGATCAAGTTGATCGCCGAGGATGAAGACGAGATGGCGTGTTCTATTTTCTTTGCCCGTAGCTTTTGAGCGAGGCGCAGCTTTAGGAGTTGTCATATTGCTTTCAAATAACTGAGGGAAGCTAAAAGGCGAAGAGTAAAATTCAGAGGGTATTCACTGCCAAGCTTTGTTGTGCATCGATACATCGTCCTCCGTGCGCTATCCTTTCGATCGGAAACTGGCGCGGCAACGATCCGAGCAAAATTTGACCTCATCCCAGTTTTTTGCCCATTTTTTACGCCACGTCATAGCGCGCCCACACTCAACACACGGTTTTTCGGGCAAGTAAGACTTGTTTCCCGCAAATGATGCAGATTTTTGATGATTGGATTTCACATTGTTTAGCAATGTTGCCCGGTTGATTTCATTAAACTTGAACAAACGTTTTGGATTTTAGGAGCTTTTAGTATGAAAAATGTTAGAAATGTTGTTGGGAACTCCGCCCGCTGTCTGGTCTACGTAGGACTCATTGGTTTGACACAGTTTGCCGCGTTTGTTGCGGACGCATATGCAACCCCCGCAACACCTACGGCTCACACAGCGCCCGCCAAGCCAAGTGCAGCCAATGGCGTCACCGCATTGAGCGCGTGCCCTGAATTGCTCAATAAAAAATTCACTTCTCTGCAAGGCAAGCCGCAAGATTTTTGCAATTACCGCGGTAAAGTCGTTGTTGTCGTAAATACGGCGAGCTACTGCGGATTTACCGAGCAATACCAAGGTTTGCAGTCGGTTTATGACAAATACAAGGATAAAGGCTTGGTGGTCGTGGGCTTTCCGGCCAATGATTTCGGCAAGCAGGAGCCCGGATCAAACGCAGAAGTTGCTGATTTTTGCGAGCGAACCTATAAAGTTAAATTTCCAATGGTCGAAAAAACGTCAGTGCTGGCTGGGCAAGCCAATCCGCTGCACGAGGCTTTGTTCAAAGTGACAGGCGAGCGGCCTAAGTGGAATTTTCATAAATATGTTATTGCCCGGGACGGCACCACGGTGCAAAGTTTCGGTAGCCGGGTGGCACCAGAGTCACCAGAATTTGTGGCGCAAATAGAAAAGCTGTTGGCGGCGAAATAAGTTAAACTTTACAATGCGTTACGGCAAGTGCATCATGTAAATTCTTGGTTACTTTAGAAAAATATATTAGCTTATGGTCGCCGCTGTTGCAACTACGTTTAGTCCGTTAGGACGTGCCCTCGTCCAACAGGGCAAACTCGTCCAGGCGGATGCCAATGCGATCCAGGCCGAAGCAAAAAAAGCTGGCATCACATTCATTGAGCAACTCGCCGCTTCAAAGAAAATTTCATCTAAAGAGATCGCGCTGTTTGCCGCGCAGACCTTCGGGTTTCCATTGGTCGATCTGGGGGCGATTGACCCGGAGCAGCTTCCTACTTCGTTAATTGATCCCAAACTCGTGGCGTCGAAGCGAGCATTGCCCTTGCAGAAACGCGGCAATCGGTTATTTGTCGCCATTTCAGACCCGACCAATGAGCAGGCGCTCACTGATCTGAAGTTTGCGACCGGCATGACTGTGGAACCCATCATTGTCGATGAGGATCGCCTTGCAGCGCTGCTTAAAAAGTTTGGTGAGTCAGGTGCCAAAGCGCTTGATCAGCTAATGAGCGATGATTTTGATTTGGCGAATATTGATCACGGTGGCGATGGCGCTGAAGAATCACAGAATAATACGTCAGCTGAAGAGGTAGAAGACGCCCCGGTTGTAAGATATGTGCAGAAGGTTTTAATCGATGCAATTAATAGCGGTGCGTCTGATATTCACTTTGAGCCTTACGAAAAGTTCTATCGCATTCGTTATCGGCAGGACGGCATTTTGTACGACGTTGCGCAACCGCCGCTGGCCATCAAGGAAAAAATTGCGTCCCGCATTAAAGTAGTTTCGAAACTCGATATATCTGAAAAGCGTGTACCGCAAGATGGCCGTATGAAGCTTCGTTTGTCGGCAACTCGTGCGATCGATTTTCGGGTGTCGACCTTGCCGACCTTGTTCGGCGAAAAGATTTGTATGCGTATTCTTGACCCGTCAAGCGCAACGCTGGGTATTGATGCGTTAGGGTACGACCCTGACCAAAAAGAGCTGCTGATGGATGCCATTCAACGCCCGTATGGGATGGTGCTGGTAACGGGGCCGACCGGCTCAGGTAAAACAGTTTCGCTTTATACCTGCCTGAACATTCTGAACAAGCCTGGCATCAACATTTCCACCGCTGAAGATCCCGCCGAGATTAACCTGCCGGGCATTAATCAGGTCAATGTGAATGACAAGGCCGGGCTTACTTTTTCTGTTGCGCTCAAGGCGTTTTTGCGCCAAGACCCGGACATTATTATGGTCGGTGAAATTCGCGATTTAGAGACGGGCGAAATATCGATCAAGGCCGCACAAACCGGCCACATGGTAATGTCTACGTTGCATACCAACGATGCACCGACCACGCTTACTCGTCTGATGAACATGGGTATTGCGCCGTTCAACATCGCGACCAGCGTGATATTGATAACCGCACAACGGCTGGCGCGAAAGTTATGCATCTGCAAGCGTCCGGTAGAGATCCCCAAAGAGGCGTTGCTACGCGCGGGCTTTCAGGAAGAAGAGCTTGACGGAACATGGCAACCGTACGGCCCTGTAGGTTGCGAAATTTGCAAAGACACGGGATACAAAGGCCGCGCAGGTATTTATCAAGTGATGCCCGTATCGGACGAAATGCAACGCATTATTATGAAAAACGGAACCTCAATTGATATTGCCGACCAAGCGCGTCGTGAAGGCGTGTCGGATCTACGGCAGTCTGGTTTGAGAAAGGTAAAGTCGGGAATTACCTCTCTTGCCGAGGTTGAATCTGTTACAAATGAATAAGCTCATCGCACATGCACAACTAAATGGTTTCGAGATGCATTTTGTAAACTTGGCTTTAATGCATAGAAATTTCACCAAAGGAGTGGCCCATGGCTACCGCAGCGGTTTCCGCTAGAGATTCAAAAGATGTCAAGGTCTATACCTTCGTATGGGAGGGCAAAGACAAAACGGGCAAGATTGTCAAAGGCGAAATGCGCGCATCAGGCGAAGCAATTGTCAATTCGACGTTGCGTCGACAAGGCATCCAAAATCTTAAGGTAAAAAAAGTTTCCGGGCGGCGTGGCAAGAGAATTACAGCGCAGGACATCACATTTTTCACCCGCCAATTAGCGACCATGATGAAAGCGGGCGTGCCGTTGCTTCAGTCATTTGATATTGTTGCGAAAGGTCACAGCAACCCGTCTGTCACCAAACTTTTAATTGACATCAAGTCTGAGGTTGAAACCGGTAGCAGTCTGGCTCAATCATTCCGTAAATATCCGCTGTACTTCGATTCGCTTTATTGCAACTTGGTCGGAGCGGGCGAGCAGGCCGGTATTTTGGATACATTGCTGGATCGATTGGCGACTTACCAGGAAAAAATTCTTGCGATCAAGGGCAAAATCAAAAAAGCATTGTTTTATCCGGTGTCAATTTTAGTGGTGGCATTTCTTGTAGTGGCCATCATTATGATCTTTGTAATCCCACAATTTAAATCGTTGTTCGACGGATTTGGTGCTGCATTGCCCGCACCAACGTTATTCGTAATGCAGTTGTCCAATATCTTTACTTCTTATTGGTACATCATTTTTGGCGGACTGGGCGGCGGTTTTTGGCTGTTTTCTAACAGCCTGAAGCGCAGCGAAAAAATGCAATTTGCGATGGATCGTCTGTCGCTCAAGCTTCCCGTGGTCGGTAATGTGCTACAAAAAGCGACTATTGCGCGCTGGACACGTACGCTCTCAACTATGTTTGCAGCAGGTGTGCCTTTGGTGGAGGCGCTCGACTCGGTGGCAGGTGCCGCGGGTAACCGCGTTTATTACAACGCCACCAAGAAAATTCAAGCGGATGTCAGCACCGGAACCAGCCTCACGGTATCGATGCAAAATAGCGCCGTGTTTCCAAATATGGTGCTGCAGATGTGCGCAATTGGCGAAGAGTCTGGCGCGCTTGATAGCATGCTTGGAAAAGTCGCAGATTTTTACGAACGCGAAGTTGATGACGCCGTTGACGCCATGGCCAGTTTAATGGAGCCGATGATCATGGTGGTTTTGGGTGGGCTAATTGGTGGCTTGGTGATTGCCATGTACTTGCCAATCTTTAAAATGGGTCAGGTCGTCGGCTAAATTGGTGGTTGTCGTCGTTGCTATCGCTATCGCGTCGTGTCGCGCGGCAAATGGAAGCCTGGGCTAACGCGTCTGCACCGAACATTATCTACATCAGAAAAATAAAAAATGGAGTTACTCGACACATTCAGGGATCTGCCGTGGTTTTTTATTGGCACCGCCACAGTTTTTGGATTGGTGGTGGGCAGTTTTCTGAATGTGGTCATTCATCGTTTGCCAAAAATGATGGAAGCAGACTGGCGTGCCCAGTGCGTTGAGTTCTTGCATCCCGAGCAAGCCATCAATGTGGATCCGGCCACTCCACCACGCTATAATCTAGTGGTCCCGCGATCCGCATGCCCATCGTGTGGTCATAAAATTAGCGCCATAGAAAATATTCCATTGCTCAGCTACTTGGCTTTGCGCGGCAAGTGTTCGGCATGTCGCGCCCCTATTGGAATTCGTTACCCGCTGGTTGAGTTGCTCACGGGGGTTTTGACGGGTTGTTTGGCGTGGCATTTCGGCGTTTCGTGGCAGGCATTTTTTGCGATTATTTATTTATGGGCATTGATCACGCTAACGTTCATCGACGCAGATACCACTCTGCTTCCCGACGACATTACCCTGCCGCTTTTGTGGCTAGGATTATTCGTAAATTTAGGCGCTACGTACACAACAATTCAATCTTCAATCATCGGTGCAGGTGCGGGCTACTTATCACTTTGGTCGGTGTATTGGGGCTTCAAATTGATTACCGGCAAAGAAGGTATGGGTTATGGTGATTTTAAGCTGCTCGCCGCGCTGGGTGCCTGGCTCGGCTGGCAGATGCTGCCGCTGATAATTCTTCTATCGGCACTGGTTGGC
>JAYVYF010000076.1:0-4032 GCA_043784585.1 Burkholderiales bacterium | reverse complement strand
GGTATGGGTTATGGTGATTTTAAGCTGCTCGCCGCGCTGGGTGCCTGGCTCGGCTGGCAGATGCTGCCGCTGATAATTCTTCTATCGGCACTGGTTGGCACGATGGTCGGTGTCGCGGGAATAGTGTTGTACGGCCGGGAAAAAGGCGCGAAACTGCCGTTTGGCCCTTACCTTGCTGCGGCCGGCGTCATTGCCATGGTGTGGGGAGAGCCGCTAAATGCCTGGTATCTCGGTCGTTTGCCAGGATAGTGCACCCGACGTGGATGAACCCAACGCTACTAGCATATTCCAATGAAAATTTTTATTGTCGGTCTCACAGGTGGAATAGGGTCCGGGAAATCAACGGCGGCGCAGAGTTTTGCGAGGTTGGGCGCCGCGACGATTGATGCGGACGATATCGCGCGATCACTGACCATTGCAGATGGCCCCGCAATGCCAATAATTGAGCGCGAATTCGGCAGAGAAGTCATTGGTCCAGACGGTGCCCTTGATCGATCTGCTATGCGTGTGCTGGCGTTTGCCGATAGCGAGGTGAAGCGCAGGCTGGAAGGGATCCTTCATCCGATGATTCGTCAACAATCTCAGCGGAGAGTTGTCTCGGCCGCGGCAGAAGGCGCACCCTATGTAATTTTGGAAGTGCCGCTGCTATTTGAGGGTATGAGTTATCGGAACGTGCTCTCGCGGATACTGGTGATTGATTGCCCTGTCGCACTACAAATTGATAGAGTTTGTGAGCGATCCCAGTTGTCAAGCATAGAAGTTGCTGAAATTGTTGCAACACAAATTCCGCGCCCTGTCAGGCTTCAGTTGGCTGATGATGTTATTGAAAACAACAAAGATCTTGATGATTTAACCAAGCCGGTCGCATTGCTACATGCAAAATATCTTGCACTCGCGGTGGGCGCGGGCTAGACAGGTGGCAATAAATATCATTCTGATTTGTAAACTCATGTTCAATGGGTCACAATTTTGAGATATGTTGGAAAATCCACTGTGATCACTTACGAATATCCACTAAGCGAACGTGTGCGCACTATGCTGCGCCTCGAAGACTTGTTTGATCGGGTAGATTTTTTCATCGCGCAGGACTCGCAGCTTGATCATCAGACCGCGCTTGTGAGCATGTTTGAAATCCTTGAGGTCACTAGCCGAGGAGATTTAAAATCAGATTTATTGCAGGAGCTGGATCGGCAACGCCTTTTTTTAGAGGCGTTGCGTAATAATCCCGCTATATCTGAGCAGAAATTAAATGAAGTTGTTGCTGAAATTGAAATTGCGTTTGCCGATTTACTCGCGTCGTCAGGTAAATCCGGGCAGCACTTGCGTGAGAATGAGTGGCTGATGACAATCAAGCAGCGCGCTGCAATCCCTGGCGGAATCTGCGAGTTTGATCTGCCGTCCTACTACCATTGGCTGCATCGGCCAGATGCAGAGCGTCATGCAGACCTGGAGGGCTGGCTGGGGCCGCTAAGCTCAATGGGTGCGGCCCTGCGAATCGTTTTAAGAGTACTTCGGGAGAGTGGAAAATCTGTGCCGCTGGTTGCCCACCGAGGTATTTTTCAGCAGATGCCGATGGAACGTGCGGCACATATGTTGCGTTTGGTATTGCACCGCGATCTACCCTGCGTTCCGGAAATCAGTGCAAATAAATATGCGCTTAATATTCGATTTATTCTGCCCGGAAGCATGCAACGTACTAAACTTTTTGAGCAAGACGTGGCGTTCAGCCTGACTTACTGCAATCTCTAATTTCACTTTACGTTAAGTTAAGTTTTCAATTATGCCGACGCCAAAAGTACGCTGCCCGCAATGTGGTCACAGCGTCAATTATGTTTTGACAAATCCGAACCGCCCGTTTTGTAGCGAACGCTGCAAAATGATTGATCTGGGCGCTTGGGCATCAGACCAATACGCTATTCCCGGCAGATTGCAGGAGTCAGACGATACTTTGAAGCTGACCGAAGACGAGGATGCACCGCGTCATCCTGCTAATTAAGCGTTTGATTGCAACGCATGAAGAGTTTTTTATCCTAACAGGGTGGCTGCTTTTGCTTAAAACACCGCGCGTTACAGTAAAAACGAAATTTATTATGGTTTGATGGCCAGCGACCAGACAGCATTTCTTGCCACGGGATAGCTCGCTGCGATAAACTTCAGATGTTGTGAAACGTAGCAGCCTATTGGAAAGGGCTTTTGCTATACCGGCAACTATCAGCAGCCTAGCCCGTCAATTTGACATGACCCACGCCACACCCATAGAGCCGCCACTGCTGTCAATTGCGACATATCAAAATCGCTCTCTTTCTAAACGCGGGCGGCGCCTTTGGTTGGTATTAATCGCAGCCACTGTATTTATTGTGGCTTCGGGTGCAGCGTTAGCGGGCGCATGGATAATTTTACCGTTTGCCGGTTTTGAAGTATTTTTAGTCTGGCTGGCGTTTCATATACTAGCTCGACATGATTTGGATTATGAATCGCTCGTCGTAACCAAGAGCGATTTTAAATGGGAGCTCCGTAATGGTCTCGAAACGGAACTGCTTGAAGGGGTACGAGATTGGGCGCGCTTTTGTCGCGGTAACAATAAATTTGGATCGAGCAAGATTCAATTGATGTATGGCAAAAATACGGTAGTAGTCGGTCGACTCATGAGTGCGTCGCAACGGGGTGCGCTTGAAGGGCAGATGGCGTTGGTGTTTAGGTGTGTAACGCATTAAGTGTGGAATAAACTTATTAGTCAGGAACAGTTAGTGCAGATGCTTTCAGCAACAAGCGCGAAAAATTCGGGAATATCGCGTTTCATAAATGAGTAATCGAGAATGCAAAAAGCAATGAATTCAATATTTTTGAACATTAATGCGTTTATGGTCAGAGCAGCGAAAAACCTAGCCGTGCAAATATCCCTTATGATCGCGGCGTTCTTCTCAAGCCCATCAGCTTGGGCGGGCTACGACATAAATATTTTGTCCCCTGCTACCCCAATATCTCATCAAATCTATGGCCTGCACATGTACATTTTGTACGTCTGCGCGGCGATTTTCATTATTGTGTTTTCGATGATGTTTTATTCCATTTTTAAATTCCGGAAATCCGTGGGTGCCAAGCCTGACGTGAATTTTCATGAGAGCACGCTGATCGAAATAATATGGACAATCATCCCATTCATTATTTTGATTGCAATGGCGATCCCCGCGACTAAAACAGTGCTTGACATGAAAGATACGAGTAATCCGGACATTACCATCAAGGTCACGGGCTATCAGTGGGGATGGCGTTACGATTACAGCGCTGACGACTTTGGTTTTTATTCCAATCTTGCAACGCCGTGGTCGCAAATTGGTCAGCCTGGAATTCAGGCTACCGAAGCCAAGGGCAAAGATTATTTGTTGGAGGTAGATAATACGATGGTGGTGCCGGTAAACAAGCGCGTTCGTCTGCTGGTGACATCCAATGACGTGATCCACGGCTGGTACATGCCGCAACTGGGCGTGAACCAATATGGGATACCTGGTTTCATCAAAGACGTGTGGTTTAAAGCTGAAAAAGTGGGTGTTTACAAAGGCCAATGTAGCCAAATTTGCGGAAAACTGCATGGCTATATGCCGATCACAGTGGAAGTAAAATCCGAGCCGGACTACGCGCTGTGGGTAAAAAGCGGGCAGACAAAATGGGGCAAAGGAGCTGCTCTGACAGCTTCGATAGATAATCCTGCGCCAAAGTCTGCCGTGCTGACAGAGGAGCCCGCAAAGAATTTTACAATGGTTGAGGCTAAGGCGCACGGCGAGAAGGTGTACGCGACCAACTGTATTGCTTGTCACCAACTGACTGGTAAAGGTCAGCCGCCGGTCTTTCCCGCCCTTAGCGGCTCAAAGGTAGTGCAGGGGCCGATGGATCAACAGATTGGCGTTATCTTAAATGGTCGTCCGGGCACTGCAATGCAATCATTTGCGCGTCTCAGTGATACCGACCTCGCCGCCGTCATTACGTACACAAAGAATTCCTGGGATAACAACACTGGAAAAGTAGTGCAGCCTA
>JAYVYF010000075.1:0-2663 GCA_043784585.1 Burkholderiales bacterium | reverse complement strand
GTGATCATGCAGCAAGCCGCTGCTAATCTCCTTTCCTCGCCGCCCCGGCATCCGATGCAACGGCGCACCCATGCTGCCTGATTTGCAAAGCCGGTTTGTTGCGAGCCTGTTTGCCAACAATGCGGCGGTTGCCGATTCGACGGCCGATGATGCACTCATACGTGGTGGAAAGCTGAGTCCCTCAAAACGACTCGCCATCTATCGCCACAATGTTTTTGCGACGCTTACCGGCGCGTTGCGTGATTTATATCCGGTAACGGAATCCATTCTCGGGGTGCCGTTCTTTTCGCATCTAGCCACACAATTCATTTGTGCAACACCGTCGCCTTCAGGGGACTTGAATATGTTTGGCCGCGAGTGGCCAGACTTTTTAGCGGCATGCGCCAAGACGGATAATTTGCCCTATCTGCATGATGTAGCGTCGCTGGAGTGGGCTTGGCACATGGCTTTTCATGCCGCCGAAAGCCCGCGCTTCCAACTGTCGAAGCTCGCGAGTGTGCCGTCAGAACAACATGCCACGTTAAGATTTACCTTGCACCCATCCGTGTCGTTGATCGCATCGCCTTTTCCAATTGTGCGCATATGGGAAGTAAATCAGCCAGATTACGGAGATGAAGTTGCAATCAATTGGGAAGTACCGGGGGATTTCGCCTTGGTTGCCCGTGATGATGTGGAAATTAAAATACACTCCATTTCGCATGCCAATTTCGAGTTTTTGCGCGCCATGCAGAGCGACGCCTCGTTCGAAATAGCGGCTGAAAAAGCATTCAAAGTCGATGTTGATTTTGATTTACAAGGGTCGTTATTGGCGGCTATTCAGTCGAATGTTATCGTTGATGTAAGGCTGGAAGCGTGACGCGTAGCATAATCGATCGATATAAAAAAATAGACCGGCAAAAATTTGGGTCTGCATGACCGTCATGCAGTGCATGAAATAGTCGCAAAAAAATTGCAAAAGAACGGATGTATTTATGAATCAGCTCCCATTACAGCGTCCGATACAGTGCCTGAATAGTGACACTCGGTTGTCGCAAAATCCGCAAAAATTCAGGCGGCTTTTGGTTACTGTAGGTGTACTTTTTGCCGGTTTGAATATCGCGACAACGTCACCTGACGCGATGGCGCAAGCACAAGCGGCTGTGAAGCCTGGCCTGGAAAAAAAGCCTACAGCGAAAACGCCTGCTGCCAAATTTAACGGCGCAAGCTTTTTGAACAAAGCGATTCGCCAGCCGATGCTGGCAGAACGAATTACCAAGTCATTCGCCTTGATCGGACAAAACGTGCTGGAGATTCGCTCGCGTCGGCAGATGAACGACAGCTTGCACGAATTCGGGGTCGCTCTCAAAGAATTGCGCGCTGGTGCACCGACTCCGGAAATAAAAGACAACTACGAATTGCTGGCGCAATTATTTGAAGAATACCAAGGCATCCAGACCAAGCCGGTAAATGTAGCCAATGCACGCGAACTGGCTGAGCAAAACGAAGAGTTAGTCTGGATTTCACAAAAGGGCGCCATGCTGATTCAGGCCTACGCAAAGTCGACCCGCAGTGATCTCATCAGCACCGCAGGTGATGCGCGCACGCTCACCCAGCGCATCGCCAAGCTCTATCTGTTTCGCAGCTGGGGCGTGCGAGGGGATGTGATCGCGAAGGATTTAAAAAAAGCGTTGGCGGATTATCGTACTTCAATCAACAAGCTGATCGCATCTCCTGAAAACACAGATCAAATAAAAAGCGAATTGGCGCTGGCAGAAACCCAATGGACTTTTTTGCAGCAAGCAATGGAGCGACTAAACACCAATCAAACTTCAAAATTGGAACTGGAATTTGTTTCAAAATCATGCGACAACATCCTTGAAGTAATGGAGCGGGTGACGAAGCTTTATGAGGGGTTGAAAGTTTAGTTTTATTGTGGGGCGCAGCGTTGTGGTGGCGTGGGGTCTGCGAAGAAATATAGGCTATAAATTCTTGCCGTGATTTTCTGTGTTGACTCCACTGTGTTGTCGCCATTAAAGCTGCATGTGATGGCGCACAGTCTTGGTCTGCAGTTTTGATCACTGCGCATGTCGCGCCACGGCCACGGCGATGACCATGCACGCGTGGGGTCACATGCACGCACGCGTTGGGTCAGGGCTTTCATTATCACATTCTCACAAACCTGCATTACATGCGCGGATGGGGTCAGGTCTTTCATTGTCACATTTGATGTTTATGTTACTCATAATATTTTTGAGAAATATGATAATAAAAGACCTGACCCCATATGCTTTTCCGAGGCGCATCGAGAAGTTGGCGTCGTGGGCGGCAATGTCATGAGCAGATGGAAGAGATCGGGCAGCACAACCATCGCATCGATCTCAAAGGTGTGGCGCGATTTCACGCGTCGGAAAGCGTCGCGCAAAACGTCAATTTTATTGATGAGTGTGCTAGATCGCCGCTCCGCCATGAACACGCCTGGGGTCAGGTCTATCATTATCACATTCCCGCTAACCTGCTAACCTGCCTCATACTACTTCACTAACCTGCTTACCGTCGTATAGTGCACATCAAAGTGGTTTGCCACCGCAGCCATCGTGTGGTGACCCACAACAAGCACAACAAGCACAACAAGCACAACAAGCACAACAAGCACAACAAGCACAACAAGCACAACAAGCACAACA
>JAYVYF010000074.1:0-13547 GCA_043784585.1 Burkholderiales bacterium | reverse complement strand
CAGTGGCTGAAACCGCCGATTTGGCGCTTGTTTTGGTTTTCGGTGCTGTTTTGGGCGCCACCTTGTTATTCGCTTTGCGTGTTTTCGGCGCGCTCAAAGTCTGTGCGGCGTCCGCCTTACCCGTTTTAGCCGCGGTTTTAGATTTTGACTTGGCAATTGACAGCGCGGTGCGCTTGGTTTTTGCGGCGGCGTCATCTGTTGATTCAGGGTCGGCGTTGGCAGGTGCTTTGGAACCGTTTTTTGCTGCTGCCTTGGTAGCGCCCAAACGTACTAGCAACGCGGCGAAAAAGCCATCCGTACCATGCGTCTGCGGCGACAGACGCAGGTATGGGTCCATGCCCGTCAATCCAATCTTTTGACGCTTGAAAACTTCGTCTGCCGAGACCAGTGTGAAACCAACATGGGTGCTGAGAAACGCCTCAACAATCATCTCATTTTCTTCGCGTAGCAGGCTGCAAGTGGCGTACACCAGATGGCCGCCTGGCGCGACGAGTTTGGCGGCAGCGTTAAGGATGGATGTCTGTTTGACATTCAATTCAGCCAGCCCCGCCTCGGATTGGCGATATTTCAGATCTGGGTTGCGTCGCAGCGTGCCCAAACCGGTGCACGGCGCGTCCACCAGCACGCGATCCAGCTTGCCCGCGAGCCGTTTAATTTTAGTGTCGTTCTCACTGACAATGCGAATCGCCTGCACGTTTGATAAGCCAGATCGCTTCAAGCGCGGCCCTAAATTGGCGAGGCGCTTTTCGGATACGTCAAACGCATATAGGCGACCCGTGGAGGCCATTGAGGCACCAATCAGTAACGATTTGCCGCCGGCACCCGCGCAAAAATCCGCGACCATTTCGCCACGTTTTGCATCTAGTAACAGTCCAAGCAATTGGCTGCCTTCATCTTGAACTTCGACAAATCCTTCCAGGAAAGCCGGGTGTTTGGCGAGCGAAATTTTGTCGGCTAAACGAATGCCTAGAGGCGAATAAGTCGTTGGCACGCATGCGATACCTTCTTGTTCAAAACGCTTTAACACCGCGTCACGCTTGGCTTTCAGCGAATTAACGCGTAAATCCAACGGAGCGGGCCGCATCATCGATTGACCGAGTTTGATGATCTCGTCATCCGACATGAATTTACTCAATCGGCTCAACACCCAATCAGGTAGTTCGGCTTCGACCCCGAGCGGCAAGTTAGTCGGATTTTTGCCTTTAAGTTCTTGCAACCACACCGCTTCATCGCGTTTCAAAACGGTATTTAAATCGCCGATACTGACCTTCTGGAAGCGCGTCATCGCCAACAACGCCATCGCACGTGGATTAGCTTTCGGTGAGAAATAGGCGATCAGGCGGCGATGGCGCAACACGGCAAATACGGTTTCAGCGATGAAACCGCGATCGCGATGACCCAGCTTGGGGCGATCCCGAAAAAACAGTTTCAGGCTCATGTCTGCGGGAGTGACCAGCGGCAAGACCAGCGTGAGCGCCTCGACTAGGGCGTTAAAGAGTGCGTGAGTTATTGGCATAACTGCTCATTATCGCTTATCGAGGCCCCTCTTGGGAAATTTACCTGAGAAATTTAGCTGAACAACGATAATTGACTTCCGAAATCTTTGGCAAGTTTATAAGCGCCCGACGTAAGATTTTGAGCGCGAGTCGAGGTATTGAAGAATGGTTAGGGTAACTAATGTACTTTTCGGCCTATTTGCGAACACCGGTTTCGACAGTGTTTTGCTGAGGCTCGCTGACCCGCACGTTGCTTGCGACTTGCTCGATAGGAAATCTACCCATATAAAATCTGAGTTTGACAGGCATGTAGAAATATTGCGGTGCCAGCCAAACCTCATAGACGTCTTCTGGGTCGACGGCCTCGCTCTTTAAATGTATCGCCGCCAGCGGGCCAAGGCGTGTTTGCACGGTTTCTTCGCCGATTCGTCTGAATTTGTACTGATAAACCTTGCGTGCGTTGGTCACCTGCACGTCAATCACATCCTGTCCCGGCTTCAACAGCGCGGCATCGTGTGCCATTTGAAAAAGGAAGCTCTGCATGTCCTGCATGCGTTCGGGCAGCGGCATCAAATGAGTTTCACCGTGTTTAATAATTTTTAATTCTTTGGTGGCGCGTTTGAACTCGGCGGTGTCTGCGCTGGCATCCCCACGCGTGAGCGAGAAAAAATTCGGGCGCACGCCGTCACGGGTGACCTCGCCTCGGCTGGTCTGCCTGAATACGCCGACAAACATGCTGGTAAAAAATCCAGTTGCCTGAATACTTGTGTCAATTTCATATTCGCTGCCATTGCGCTTCCATGCCAAATTGGCTACGCCGTTGGCCACGCTAGACGTCATTTTGTAGTCAATATTGATGCTGCGCGGAAAGACGGTACCCTCTGCGTCCGTTGGTGATAATCCCGGGCGTGGGTTGGATATGGATGGAGGCAAAAATGCACCCGTACCGGACCCAACCCCGGCTGCTGTGACCATTGCTTTTGGGCGGCTAATATCGTTTGCTGGCGAGCTCGGCGACTTATTTGTCGGCGATGCGCCGGTGTGCGCCTGCACGGGTTCAGTGATCGGCTCAATCGGTGCGGCTGCAATCGTTTCTGTTTGCGCGGCGGTGAGATCAGGATTTTCGAGCGCGTCAATTTCGTTGCGGTTTTTTCTTTGCGGGAGTGTATCCACCAGTGTGGACGGAAACAAACTGTCTACGACCTTGGGCAGTTGCGAGGCAGTTTTTGAAATTGCTCTTTGCGGGCGTGATGTCTGCGCTGGCTGTCTGGGAGCGGTTTCTGAGGATATCGATTCAGCGGGGCGCGGTGGTGTTGTTTCACGTGCGCCGGCGACGATGGCAGCATCAAAACGGCCTGGTGTGGGTTCGTTCCAGGCGCTGATGAAATGAGGCGTCAGCTGATAGGCCAGCCCGTGTGCAACCGCCGAGATCCCAAGTGCCAGATACAAGAGTGAGGGACGCAACGACACTCGTTTGCTTAGCGATGGTTCAGTCATGGCTCCGGCCTCGATGCCGTGAGAAGGGGACGTAGGGACTGATGGCAGGTCAGGTTTATTTGTAATGGTGCTAAAAAGCTTCACAGGGCGGGCTCGATTTGTTCGAAAAAAGATGACGTATCACCAGCAGCCAGATTCGGCCGGAACATGTCTTGACGCTATTCCATCGGGACCAGAAGTAGCTGTGCTCTGCGCTCTGAACGAACGTTTAATCCGGTAATCTGGACGACACCGGAAGATTTTAAATCGACGCGTCCCTCCGCCAACCAGCGCAATACCTGCGGGTAGAGCTGGTGTTCCGCCGCCAATACGCGCGCGGCCAATGAATCGGCCGTATCATCTTGTGTGACTCTAACCGCTGCCTGCGAAATAATCGGGCCGTGATCTAATTTTGGGGTGACAAAATGCACGGTTGCACCATGAATTTTCACGCCTGCATCAATCGCCGCCTGATGGGTGTGCAGGCCCGGAAACGCCGGTAACAGCGACGGATGGATATTAATAATACGCTTTGCAAAACGCTTAATAAACGGCTCCGATAGCACCCGCATGAAACCGGCCATAACCACATAATCGGGTTTGAATTCATCGATTTGCTTCGCCAGCGCCTCGTCAAACGCTTCCCGCGATTCGTAGGCCGTATGATCCATCCCGATCGCCCTCACCCCCAGCTTGGCGGCCGTTTCCAGGCCTTTTGCGTCTGGTCGGTTGGCAATCACCGCACGAATATCAAGCGGCAGCGCCGAGCCTAAAATGGCTTCCATATTGCTGCCGCGGCCTGAAATAAGGATAACGATCGATTTCATGGTTTACGATGAGTAATAGATAAACAATAGCAAAACTAAATTATAGAACATCGATTGCCAGTGGGTATTCTGGCGCACTTTTAGTTGCGAAGCCGCGCTAGCGCTGGTGTTTGCAAATCCGATATTTTCCAGCGGCTTGGTTGTAGCAAAAGTCACATGCACAACTTTACTCGCAAACACGTTGTTTCCTTAGCAAGGACGTTGACCAGCACTCTGGAGTGGTTATTGGCACTTCCACAAACTTGGCTCGGCTTCAAGCAACTGCTGCAGGTACAGATTTTTGCGCTGCTGCATATGATTTATACGATGATTCGGGCGGCCGCGACCGGCTGGCATCCTTTTTTCCACCCCGAAAACGTGGGCGGTTATGGCGGTGTCGCGGCATACTGAGAGGTGATCGCCGTCGTGTATTTTTTAGCTAGCTGCTGTTTAAATTAGCAAACAAATTGAATAAAACAGATAAAGGCTAAAGCACAATCGCCTGCTTTTCCCCTTCCGCGCGCGCCTGAATTTCACCAATCACAAATACGGTTTCGCCATGTTCTCGCAGCAGCTGGGCGGCGCGTTCTGCGTCGTCTTTAGCGATAACGACGATCATGCCGATGCCGCAATTAAACGTCCGCGCCATTTCGGCATCATCGACATTACCATGTTGCTGCAGCCATTCAAACACGCTCGGTGCGACCCATGATTTGCGATCAATCACGGCCTTGACGTGCGGCGGAAACATGCGCGGAATATTCTCCGTCAAGCCGCCGCCGGTAATGTGCGCCATCGCTTTCACCGCGATCGCTTGCATCAGCGCGAGCAACGGTTTCACGTAAATCCGAGTGGGCGCGATAAGATCAAGGGCTAACCGAGCGTTTTCAGGCGCGTTCAAATCCACACCTGAACGTTCAATAATTTTGCGCACCAGCGAATAGCCATTCGAATGTGGCCCACTCGATTTCAGACCAAGGATGGTGTCGCCCGGCACCATCGTCAGGCCTGTAATGATCGCGTCACGCTCTACCAAGCCCACTGCAAAGCCCGCCAGGTCATACTCGCCTGCGGGATACATAGATGGCATCTCGGCAGTTTCGCCACCAATCAGCGCGCAACCTGCCAGTTCGCAGCCATAAGCGATGCCCTTGACCACATCAGTCGCGACCGGTACATCCAATTTGCCGCAGGCAAAATAATCTAGGAAAAAAATTGGCTCCGCACCCTGCACCAGAATATCGTTCACGCTCATGGCGACCAAATCCTGGCCAACAGTGTCGTGTTTGTTTAAATGGAACGCCAGTTTCAGCTTGGTGCCGACACCATCGGTGCCCGACACCATCACCGGGTTTTTATATTTTTTTGATACTTCCACCAGCGCACCGAATCCGCCAATGCCGCCCAACACCTCGGGGCGCATGGTGCGTTTGGCGAACGGCTTGATGTTTTCGACCAATTGATCGCCCGCATCAATATCGACGCCCGCCTCTTTATAGGTCAGGGGTGAAAGTGTACCGGGGGAAAGAAAATTCGGTGCCATGGGCGTCATAAAGAAAAGTGAAAGCAAAGAGGCAGAAAAAAACCCATAAATTGAGCTATTGAATTTGGCTGAATTTCGGTTAGGATAAGAGCAACAAAACCAAATTTTACTGGAAATGACGCCTAATCCGAAACGTTCTTTGATTCAAACCCACCTGCCGCTCAGCCAGCCCCCCCGTCCGCAGTGGCTTACACGGCTCCACGCGCGTGCGCACGCTCGCCCGCTCGCATGGCTGGATTTGCATTTGGTGACGCTGATTATTGTACTGATTGTCTTTGCGTTGCTGCTGTGGGCGCTTTCGCCGATCTTGGCACCATTCCTGGCGGCTGGCATTCTGGCTTATATTTTTGATCCACTGGTCAGTAAGTTGGTCGCGCGGGGCGTGCGGCGCGTTATGGGCACTGTGCTGGCGGTTTTAGCGCTCATTTTAAGCGTGGTGTTGTTGCTGGTGATTATCCTGCCGCTCTTTTACACCGAAATATCGCAGCTTATAGAGCAATTTCCGGCGTTGGTGGATCAAATCAAAACCACTGCACTGCCTTGGGTCAATCAAAAACTGGGCACCTCGCTTACGCTGGATCCGACGGTATTCCGTCGGTTTGTAACCGACAATCTGCAAGACGCTGGCGGCATTGCCAAACGGGTCTTCGCTTCGGTGGGCGTAGGCGGTATGGCGGTCGTCGGCTTTATGGTGAACCTTGCCTTGCTGCCCGTGGTGCTTTTCTATTTGTTGCGCGATTGGGATGGTATCGTTTCCAGCATCGATTTAATGGTGCCACGACGTTTTTACGATACCGTGTCGACGCTTGCGCGTGAGATCGATGCGGTGCTGTCAGAGTTTTTGCGCGGACAGCTTAGCGTGATGGTGTTGATGGCCGCATTTTATGTGGCGGGCATGTGGCTGGTTGGGCTGAAATTCGCGCTGCCGGTCGGGCTCATCACCGGAATTCTGGTGTTTATTCCCTATCTTGGTATTGGCATCGGCCTGGTGTTAGGCACTGTGGCAGCGTTGATGCAGTTCCCCTCAATTACGGGAGTGATGATGGTGTGGGCAGTGTTTGGTGTGGGCCAATTAATGGAAGCTTTTGTAGTGACGCCATGGCTGGTGGGCGATCGAATTGGCTTGCATCCAGTCGCTGTTATTTTCGCCTTGCTGGCGTTTGGCCAGGTATTTGGTTTCTTTGGTTTATTACTCGCGCTGCCGGTCAGTGCGGCTATTTTGGTTGGCTTACGGCACGTTCATCGTAACTACCGCGTCAGCGATCTGTATAAAAAATAAACGCAAAAATAGCGGTTAGCCGTTAAAAAGGCCGTCGCCACGCTTACTGTTTGACCTTACTATTTCGGCTTAACTTCCGCGCTGCTTTGAAAAGCGCAGTACGCTCTTTGCTGGTGCGAAGATGGGTCGATAGCTGCTCAAAAAAGTCACGTGAATTGTCAGTGGACGAGGCATAGCGCGCAACCAAAACAGACGCCTGGGCACCTAGTGTGACCGACACTACCTCTTCGGCACATACCATTTGTTCAGACGTGAGGGGCTTCAGACGGCGCTCTTTACTCGCGCCAGAACCGCTCGCGAAGAACGTTTTTTGCGCACGATGTTTTTCAACTGCCAGCTTGGCACGACGCATAAAATAAGCACGCTTTTCCGCATCGTTAACACCGACCGCCAGCGTCTGGACAATTTCACGGATATTGCGCGTTTGATCCGTGACTCGTTTAACCACTTCCACAGCGCGCGCACCGTGGGCGGGAAGAAGTGCTTTGGAGATTTCAGCCAATAGCGAAATTTCATCATTGTTCAGCTCGGGATGATGGGGCGTCGTCATTGTTAGGGGTCTAAAAGTATTGTTGCGCGGGTCGGGTGGAAGGCTGCCGGACGTTGGCTCTAGGCGCTGTTCAAACGCGAGCATGCAAAGATTTAAGCTGGGCCAACGCCGTGCTGATTGGCGCCCGGCAATTGAGCAATGCCCGCGCCGAGATTGAGGTCTTTCGCAAAATCCAGCATTCGCTGAATGGAAAGTTTCGCGCGTCGACCGATTCCTGCGTCCACTTCAATTTCATTCTTGCCGTTGTCCAAAACCTCGGCCAAATTTGCCAAGCCGTTCATCGCCATCCATGGGCACTGCGCACAGCTTTTGCAGGTCGCTGAATTGCCGGCGGTAGGCGCTTCTATGAATATTTTTCCCGGGGCAGCCGCTTTCATTTTGTGGAAAATGCCTTTGTCGGTCGCGACAATAAATTCAATCGCGTCCAGCGTTTGTGCGGCCTTGATAATCTGGGTGGTTGAGCCAACCACATCGGCCAACCGCACCACGCTGGCGGGCGATTCAGGATGTACCAGCACCTTGGCAAGCGGATGCTGCTTTTTTAATTCTTCCAGCTCAAAGGCTTTGAACTCATCATGAACGATGCATGAGCCTTGCCACATTAGCATGTCCGCACCGGTTTGCGCCTGAATGTAATTACCCAAATGGCGATCCGGCGCCCACAATATTTTTTTGCCTTGCGTGTGCAAATGCTCAACGATTTTAAGCCCGATGCTGGACGTGACCATCCAGTCAGCCCGTGCCTTGACGGCAGCGCTGGTATTGGCATACACCACCACGGTGCGATCAGGATGCTCGTCGCAAAATTTATTGAATTCATCCGGCGGACAGCCCAGATCAAGCGAGCACTCCGCCTCTAGCTCCGGCATCAAAACACGCTTTTCAGGGTTCAATATTTTTGCGGTTTCACCCATGAAGCGCACGCCGCACACCACCACAGTTTTGGCAGGATGATCGCGGCCAAAGCGGGCCATTTCGAGCGAATCTGAAACGCAGCCGCCAGTTTCTTCGGCCAAATCCTGCAAATCAGGATGCACATAATAATGCGCAACCAATACGGCGTCTTTCTCTTTCAACAATCGCTTTATTTTTGCTTTAAGCTCAACCCGCTCCGCAGGTGAAGGCTCATATAAAACTTTCGCCCACGCATGCTCGGTGGAAATTTTAGTGTCCAGCTTACTCGGGCTGTAATAGCGAGGATGATCGTACTCAATACGGATGGGGGCAAGTGTAGGCATAGGAATATTTAATCTTTATTGTGCGTGGTAATCACCAGCCACAAGTGTCGACGTTATGTGACTGCATTTCTTGTCTGAAATTGCATCGCTTTCCATTCATTTTTGTTCATGACATTGCGCAATGTGTTGACAGCATCCCATACATCCACAAAACGGGTGTACAGCGGCGTAAAACCAAAGCGCAATAAGTCGGGTTGGCGGAAATCGCCGATCACGCGACGCGCAATCAGCGCTTGCATAATCGCATAAGCGTGCGGATGGGCAAATGAAAGGTGGCTCGCGCGCCGCGCGTGCTCGCGCGGCGACACGCAGTTGAAGCCAAATGGAGCGCAATGCTTATCCATCAATTGCCAGAACAGATCGCTCAGCGCCAATGATTTTTGTCGCAGCGCTTCCATGGAGATATTGTCGAAGGTATCTAGCCCGCATTCCAGCGCCGCCATCGAAATGGCTGAATGAGTGCCGCACAAAAATCGATTCATACTTGCTGCTGGCTGGTAATCAGTCGCAAAACTAAATGGTGCGATATGGCCCAGCCAGCCCGCAAGCGGTGTCGACATTTGCGTTTGAAGCGATTTGGTCACATACAAATACGCAGGCGCACCCGGCCCGCCGTTCAGATATTTATAACCACAGCCCACGGCAAGGTCGGCCCTGGATTCTGTTAGCGCGACCGGCAACGCCCCCGCGCTGTGGCTGAGATCCCAAATAATGCGAGTGCCCGCAGCGTTTGCGCGCTGGTTCAGCGCGGTCATATTGTGAACATGCCCCGTGCGGTAATCGACCTGGGTGATCAGCGCTGCCGCAACTGTATGATCAAGTGCATTTTCGATCTGATCGGCTTCAACCAACTTCAATCGGTATTTATTTCCTAACAGCTCGTTCAAACCTTGCGCGATGTACAAGTCAGTGGGGAAATTTCCGCGCTCCGAAATAATCACGCGGCGTTTCTCGTCGTTCGCTATGCGCGGCAATTGTAGTAAGGCCGCGAGCAGCTTAAAAATATTGATCGAGGTGGAATCGGCGACGATGACCTCATCGGCACCAGCACCGATTAACGCCGCAATCTTTGCGCCTATTTTTTGCGGAAGGTTAATCCAGTCATGCTGATTCCACGACCGAATCAAATCGCGTCCCCATTGCTGCTCGACCACGTGGGCAATATGTGCCGATGTTGTGCGAGGTAGCGCGCCCAGTGAATTTCCGTCAAGGTAGACCATGCCGTCATCCAAGCTGAACCGCGCTCGGGCATGACTTACCGCATCTTGATTGTCAAACTGGATGCAGGCTTCACGCGTTGCCGCTGCAGTGGCGGAGAATTTGGAAATTGTTTTCATAATCAATTATCGCAGAGCTGTCGGTCTCGCTGACCTCGGTTATTATTATTGTATGAATCCAAATCATTTAAACGTTACGCGTCTCGCTGAGCGGCATGCCGCGCATACGGTTTTGCAAGCTTCGGCATGGGTACTACGGTTTGCGGAAATGATTCCGAAGCAGAAAGCTGCGTTGAACCTAGCTCGTGCCGAGGTGCTAGATGTCGCGCTAGGGCAGGCTTTGGATATCGCCGCAGGGCAGGTTTTGGACCTCGCCGCGGGCTCGGGCCGTCATTCACGCGCGCTGGCAGCGATGGGTTATGCGATGTTGGCGGTAGATCGTGACTTGGACGAATTTGCTGCACCACCGCCGGGTGTGACCTTATTTAAGGCTGATCTTGAGCTTAATCCGTGGCCGTTTGCAAATCAGCAATTTGCCGGAGTGGTGGTGACCAACTATTTGTATCGCCCCCTGCTACCATTCATTGTTGCGGCAGTCGCACCAGGCGGGATACTGATTTATGAAACATTTGCGATCGGTAATGAGCAGTTTGGACGACCTTCGCGCGCTGAATTTTTGCTTCAACCTGAAGAGCTACTCGACGCCGTGCGTGGCGAATTGCAGGTCATCGCGTATGAAAATATGTTCATAAAAGAACCCAAGCCTGCGACGGTTCAGCGTATTGCTGCGATCCGTAAAAATTGAGACAGTAATAAAAGCCCTTTATCTAGAGCGGCGTTTGGCAAATATGTGCTCGGAAATGCTTGCCAATGCTGGAGTTTATCAATTAGTTGACGCTGCACCGCCGCTTGCACGCGGTTAAAAAGCGGCTTAAACGCGCTAACGTTCGAATAAGGATTTTTTTGTGGGAAGCCATCCCGTTCGAGTGCCGGATGGGGCTTGGGTTTAAGCGCAATAAAATCATTAACAAATAAACTTTCTGTCGTTTCACGCGTGTTGGCCGACACATGCGTCAATTCGCATAGTTGGTCGAGTGTGCGCACGCCGTCTGCAAACACTAAAAATCGCTGCAGTCGTAGATGCAATATTTACCCTTCTTGCGCAATTTATACGTAGCCGCGCTGTGTTTTACGCAACACGCTATCGACTGCAAAATCTGCTCCTGTCGCTTTTGTGACACGTGGGGCGGTACTCAATATTGCAGATGCGGTCAACAAAATTGGCTTGGCCGTGATCGCGGTGTCGGCTGCTAGTCTGGTGGCCCGGGACCGCGAAATCAAGGACGCAATGCCAATTTATGAAGCGAATTTTGTTATGGGTGTTCTGGCCTAAGTGCGGAACCCAACCTCGCGGCACGGGTCTTAAAGGCGTTGGTCTTAAAGAAACTCCTCAGCGAAAGGTTAGGTAAACCCGGGCTGCCAAGGCTGACCAAAAAAACCGGTCGTCAAATGCGAAATGCACCCGGCGCTTTGGATAGGTTAAAATGCGCGCTTGCCTATTTTTATGTGGCTACTCCTGTGCGGTCCCTAATTAATTCTGACATCTACTTCATGTTTACTCCAAGCTTATGTTGACCGGAAGTCTCGTTGCCATTGTTACGCCCATGCTGCCCGACGGTGCGCTTGACTATCCACGTCTTAAATCATTGATTGATTGGCACGTGGCCGAGGGCACGGACGGGATCGTGATCGTCGGTACCACCGGCGAATCCGCGACAGTTGATTTCGATGAACATTTCTCGCTAATTAAGGCAGCGGTTGAATATGCGGCGAAACGCGTGCCGGTGATTGCGGGTGCGGGAGCCAATTCAACCAAAGAAGCCGTAAACCTGACTGCGTTTTCGAAACGCGCGGGCGCGGACTACGCTCTTTCAGTAGTGCCGTATTACAACAAGCCGACGCAGGAGGGGATGTACCAGCATTTCCGCACGATCGCGGAAGCTGTCGATATCCCCGTCATTCTCTACAACGTACCGGGCCGCACGGTCGCAGATTTGAGTGGTGATACCACCATGCGGCTGGCGCAGATTCCGAACATCGTCGGCATCAAAGACGCGACCGCCAATATGGCGCGCGGTGCTGATTTGCTGATGCGTGCACCTAAAGATTTTGCTATCTACAGTGGTGAAGATGTATCGACGCTCGCGCTGATGTTTTTAGGCGCGCACGGCACGATTTCGGTGACCGCGAACGTGGCGCCCCGACTGATGCACGAAATGTGCGAGGCCGCGCTGAGGGGCGAGCGTGCCAAGGCAATCGAAATCAACAACCGGCTCATGGGCCTGCATAATCAGTTGTTCCTGGAACCCAATCCTATTCCCGCAAAATGGGCGCTCAATCAAATGGGCCTCATTGAAACGGGTATTCGTCTTCCGCTTCTGCCGTTCGAATCCCGGTTTCACGCGCAGTTGCGCGAGGCGATGCGTGCGGCTGGCATTCATGATCTTGTAAAGGAATCGGCCTGAATATGTCGAAATTGTCGAAGTTTGTTGTTCCTAAAGCCGCATGCATTTGCGGTTTAAGCGTAGTGGCAGCACTCACGGTATCCGGCTGCACCATGTTTGGCCTATTCGGCGCAAACAAAAACACTGATTACCGCACCCAAGGCGGCAAAATCGCTGCGTTGGAAGTACCGCCTGACCTCACCTCACCCACGGTGGATGACCGCTTTGTCATACCGGATGGGAAGGCAACGACTTACTCACAATACAGTCAGCGCGGCACGGGCAGTACGGCAAGCGTGCCCGGCAGCGGTACTGTTGTGGGCTTACTCAAAATTGATAACGCACGGGTCGAGCGCGCGGGTGAGCAACGCTGGTTGGTGGTGAATGCGACGCCGGAAAAAGTATGGCCTGCTTTGAAAGAGTTCTGGGCGGATGCAGGCTATGTGCTGAATCGTGAAAACGCGACGATTGGCATCATGGAAACCGATTGGCATGAAGATCGCACCAGAATTTCTCAGGACATTATAAGAAACACCTTGGGGCGATTTTTGGATGGTCTATGGTCATCAAATACGCGCGATAAATTCCGTGTTCGCGTCGAGCCGGGCCTTGAGGCCGGTACAACCGATATATTTTTAAGTCACCGCGGTCTGGAAGAGATTTATACCAACCTCGACAAGACCAGCACGGGTTGGCAGCCTAGAGCCCCCGACCGCGATCTGGAGGCAGAAACGCTCAATCGCATTATGGCGAAGTTCGGTGTCGAGGCAAGCAAAGCGACGGCATTGGCCACTGCTGCCGTGTCCGGATCGGCCGTGCCAGGATCTGTCAGCAAGGCGACCTACGACAAAGCCAAAAACGGTCCGCTGGTGGTGAGCGAGCCGTTTGATCGGACATGGCGTCGGGTGGGCTTGGCGCTGGACCGTACCGGCTTTACAGTCGAAGATCGTGATCGCTCGAAGGGCTTGTTCTTCGTTCGCTATATTGATCCTGAAGGCGATTCCAAATCATCCGATAAAGGTTTCTTGGATAAGTTCGCTTTCTGGCGTAAGGACGATCCTGCGTCGAAGCCGCAGTACCGTATTTACGTCGTTGAGGCTGCTGGTGCGACCAATGTTGAAGTGCAGACCGGTGATGGTAAGCCTGATAACTCAGCAACGGCGAAACGTATTCTGTCACTGCTGCTTGAACAGCTGAAATAATTCTGGCGGTGGGGAACTGAAAATAAGCGAAAAAAGTGGGCTCGTCGCCGGCGATGAGCCCACTTCACTTGCAGACGTTTTTTGTGAATCGGGAATGAGCGCATGCGGGCTTCGCGGTATTTGTTATCCAGTTTTTTTGTGATATCGCTCGTGGGTTTTTTCACCGATTTTTTAATTGATGCGCCGCTATGTCGTTAAGATTTACGTCGCTTGGTAGTGGCAGTCAGGGCAATGCG
>JAYVYF010000073.1:0-2448 GCA_043784585.1 Burkholderiales bacterium | reverse complement strand
GCCCGCGGTAAAGTAAAAAACCGCACAACGCGACCAGGATCGGCACCGGCGATGCATACAGCATATGCGGCCAGGTGAACCAGCGTTCCATAAAATTCGTATTCAAAAATGGCGTGTATAAGCTCACGACCCCGATCAATGCCAGCGTCACCGTGCCAGTCAGTTTTGCGACCTTCAGCATGGCGGTTTGCAATTCGCCTTCCGTCTTATAAATAAGCCACGTCGCTCCCAGCAGCGCATAGCCGACGACCAGGGCCAAACCAGTCAACACGCTAAACGGCGTGAGCCAGCTCCACCAGCCGCCTGCGTAGGCCCGTCCAGTTACCGGGATGCCCTGCACCAGCGCACCGAGTGCGATGCCCTGAGCAAAAGCGGCCATCGTTGAGCCGCCTGCGAAAGCCCAGTCCCATAAAAATTTGCCGCGCTGTGTTTTCCAGCGGAATTCAAATGCGACACCTCTGAAGATCAACGCCAACAGCATCGCAATAACCGGCGCGTAAAGCGCGGGCATGATGACCGCATAGGCCAGCGGAAATACCGCAAACAGCCCGCCCCCGCCCAGCACCAGCCAAGTCTCGTTACCGTCCCAAACCGGGGCGACCGAATTCATCATTTGATCGCGCTGGTCTTCTGTTTTGAAAAATGGAAAAAGGATGCCCACGCCCAGGTCGAAACCATCGAGCACCACATAGGCCATCACCGCAAACGCAATTAGCGCGGCCCAAATAAGCGGGAGATCAAATGTCATGCCGGTGCTCCTTTATCGAACGTGCCCAGTTTGCCCAAGTCCGATAAGTTCGCCTTGGCGATTTGGAGCGCGGGTGCGGGCATCAGCCCGGCCGCGCGGATCGGTTCACCCCTAGGCAATTCTGGCTCGTTGCATTCAGGTGGCTTGCGCATCAGCCGCAGAATATAGAATGTCCCCGCGCCAAATAAAGCGAAGTACACCACGATGAAAGCGACAAGCGATGCGCCAATCGCCGTCGCATCAATGGATGACGCCGATTGTGCGGTTGTCAGTAGCCCGTAAACGGTATAGGGCTGTCGGCCCACCTCGGTCGTGATCCAGCCTGCCAGCACCGCCGCGAACCCGGAAGGTGCCATCAACACCGCCGCGCGGTGCAGCATAGGTGCGTCGTAAAGCTGTCGTTTATAACGGATCAGCAAGCTCCACAATCCCAGCCCCAGCATGGCCAGCCCGATGCCGACCATCACCCGGAAACTCCAGAACACCATGCCTAGCGGCGGACGTGTGTCTGGCGGAAAATCTTTTAGACCTTTGACTCTGCCGTTCCAATCGTGGGTGAGGATAAGGCTGCCGAGCTTCGGGATCGCGACCGCATAATTCATGCGCTCAGCTACCGAATCCGGGATGCCAAATAAAATAAGCGGAGCACCGTCAGGGTGCGATTCAAAATGACCTTCCATTGCAGCGATTTTGGCGGGCTGATACTTCAGCGTGTTCAGGCCATGCAGATCGCCCGCCATAATTTGCAACGGTGCAACGATCGCCGCCATCCACATTGCCATCGAAAACATGGTTCTTGCCGCCGGGTTCAAGCGGTCTTTTAGCAAGTGGAAAGCGCCGACGCCGCCGACCACCAGCGCGGTGGTCAAATAGGCGGCCAGTACCGTGTGCAACATACGGTAAGGAAAAGAGGGGTTAAAGATGACTGCGACCCAATCGATCACCACAAACTGTCCGGCTGCATTCGTGGCGTAACCGGCAGGCGTTTGCATCCAGCTATTAACTGACAATATCCAGAAGGCAGACATGAAGGTACCCAGCGCCACCATTAAGGTGGCAAAGAAATGCAGTTTTGCGCCCACTCGCTGTAGCCCGAACAACATCACGCCCAGAAAGCCTGCTTCGAGAAAAAAAGCCGACAGCACTTCGTAGCCCATCAACGGCCCCAGCACAGGACCGGTCTTGTCCGCAAACACGCTCCAATTGGTTCCAAATTGATAGCTCATAACGATGCCTGACACCACGCCCATGCCAAACGCCACCGCAAAAATCTTTTTCCAATAATTAAACAGCGCCTGGTAGACCTGTTTGCCGGTCAATAAATAAGCGCCGTTCAGTACCGCCAGGTAACTGGCCAGCCCGATCGAAAAAACCGGAAACAGGATGTGGAAGCTGATGGTAAATGCGAACTGGATACGCGCTAACAGTACAGCGTCAAACGATTCCATGATGGACGACCTTTGCGTTGATGTAATTCTTAAGGTAACTGCAGAATACAGTCTGCACTACCCACATTGCCCGGTCTGCGTGCCAGCACACATACACGGCAAAAATCAGCGCAGGGTATCTGCCTTGAGTACTGCATCAACCTCCAATTGCGCTTCCGCCAGAATTTTTTGCAGATGCGTTTGTCCTTTACGGCTTTCCGCATAAATTTTGTAGATATTTTCTGTCCCTGATGGGCGCGCCGCAAACCAGCC
>JAYVYF010000072.1:0-3394 GCA_043784585.1 Burkholderiales bacterium | reverse complement strand
AATTTCGAGGACGCAATATGAACATTAAGAAGTTAAAATATTTAAATCATTTGGCGCTCGGCTTGTTATTGCTGGCCGCCACCGCAGATGCACGGGCGCAGTTTTTTGTAGGCATCTCTGCAGGTCAATCTAAAGCAGGTCTCAACGGCGGTGATATTTCGAGCCAGCTGCTTGACTTGGGATTTACCTCTTCCTCGGTATCGCTTAGCGATAAAACGACCAGCTACGGTCTGAAACTCGGTTACCAGTTCACGCCTTATGTGGCCGTCGAAGGTAATTACACCGATCTTGGCAAATACAGCTATCAGGCCAATGTGCAACCAACCGGCAGCCTCAATTCCGAGCTTACTGTAAAAGGTTATGGACTCGATCTAATCGGCACGCTGCCTATTATTGACAAGTTTTCGTTGCTCGGTAAAGCCGGCGTGCAACGCATGAAAACCGATGGTGCGTTCAGCGGCTCCGGTAGCATTGATCTGGTTACGTCCGGTGCCTCACAAACCTCGACGACAGGAAAACTGGGTTTTGGGGTTCAATATGACGTTACCAAAAACCTTGGCCTGCGACTTGAGGTGGAACGCTTTCGCAAACTCGGTGGCAGCGCGCTTGGCAGTGTGTTTGATGCAGATAATTATTCGCTTGGGGTTTTCTTCAAGTTTTGATCTGCCGCATTGAAGCGCGGTGATCGGTTGAACGGCTTTTACTAGAACACACGTTTAGGGTTTGCCAAAAGCCCACAACATTCCGCGCGTCAAAGCCGCTGGCGCAACGGTAAGGTGGTCTTCATCCGCAATCACTTCTGATTGAACAGAAAGATCCGGGCATCGATGGGATTTTAGCTGGCGCTCGAAGCGCTTCATGTCTGCGCGAAAGTGTTGCACCACGTATGGAAAAACTTCCTCGGCCACATAGCGGCGGTATTTTTTAGCCTGCCCATAAACCTCCCCGTTCTGGTCTATTGCTCGTGTTTTCCTGCGATCAATATCGGTTGGTGTGTAATCGCGATTGCGACTAAAAGCAGGGTCGTCACCTTTGGCGCATGAAAGTGCGACCAAAATGAACTCTTGCAAATTTTCACCATGATCTGCAACGCGGCGATTTATGCTGCGCAACAGAGGAAACGCATAGTTCGCATCGGTGACAAACATAACTGGATAAGCCTTCGGCGCATTTGGTTTGGTAGTTTCTTTTTTGGTGTCATTTTTTGCGTCTTCTTTTATCGAGTAAGACTCTGACAAGCTGACGAAAATTTCGTAATCGCGATCCAAAATTTTGGAGGGCACACTATGCACTTCAGTGCCTTCCAAAACATAGGGGCGAATTTGCGCGTTAGTTTGCGCCGTCAGAAAAATGCTGGCGAACGCAGCAAGAATATAAGCAGTAAAGTGGCGGCGCATGCGTTATTTTCTTTCCCGCATCTGCTCCACCATAGCTTCCAACTTCGCCTCAATACTTTTGAGGACGATGAGTTGTGCATCGCTGGCGAGATTTGCGACGGGGTGGCTTGATGATTGGCCGCGCTGCTTGAGCATATCGCGGGCGGCAAGAATATTATTACGGAAAGCTTGCGCACCAATAATGCCGGTGAGCTTCATATTGCCGTCAACGGCATTACTGGACCCCGCGGTTTCGAACTTGAGGGTGCTTAAGTTGAAATGGCGGAGGATCGGGCCTTCAATGAAGGTAACGTCTTGGATATTCTCCAGCGGAATCGTTTTTTCAACCTGTACCAAAATCCCTTTGCGAAAGCGAATCGCTTTGTCGGTCAGCTCACATTCAAGCTTATCAAAATAGTGGCGCGCCCACCACTGCCCGACACCCAAAAACCAGATGATTGCAAGTGGCGCGAATACTATCGTGACCAGCAGCGTAAGACCGATAGTGATGACCAGATAAGGTCTGATCAACGGATTAAAAGCGGCGCGTTCGGCGAGTAATGTTTCCATTTTGTTGGGTCTTTCTGAGGGCTTGTGAATGTGAAGCCAGTTTACCTAATTGAGTCGGTAAGCCAAGCCAATTCATTGCGCCAGCTCTGTCAGGATTGCCAGTAAAATGTTGGGATGAAAAACATCAACGATGATTGGGAACGCCGAATTGCAGCCGTTTGGGAAAACGCAGGCACGATGCTGGCAAATGATTTGATCGCAGCAATTGATGCATTGGCTGCAGCGCGGGTTGGTAGCGACGGCGTTGAGGATGCAGCCGCACTGTTTGAGCGCGCTTCTGCGCGAGACCGGGTGGGCCTTGAAGCAGAGGCTGAGAAATTTTACCGTGCCGCATTGGTGTCTCCTGCATTAGACCCCTATCGACGTTCGCGTGCATCCATTCAGCTGGGCAGCACGCTGCGCATACTGGGACAACTGGCAGAGAGTGAACAGCTGCTAAGTGCCGAGCTTGATCGGCATCTTGAACCGGGAAATCCGCGCGCCTTGCACGATGAAGCGCGTGCGATTCTTGCGCTCACTTATGTCGCGCAGGGCAGAACGGTTGAAGCGGCAGGCTTGGCGTTAAGCGTTTTGGCGCCTCATCTAACGCGCTATAACCGGTCGGTATCGGGAAACGCTGCGTTGCTAGTGGCGCAGACGTGGAGTTGATATTTTGTTGAACACGGCTGCGTTACTGGCATCTGCGCAACCTCGGCTTGCGCCATATCGTTGAATTACCACCATCCGTTTTTTCAATGACACGTCCTCAAACATTGTTCTTCACGTTGCTGGCGATGATCGCATTTGCCGGTAATTCATTGCTCTGCCGCGCGGCACTCAAACAAACCAGCATTGATCCTGCCAGCTTTACGTCGATCCGCGTCCTCACTGGTGCGCTGACATTGGCGCTACTCATGCGGCTGCGTGGGCGCGTGCGTGGCGCTCAGTTTGCATCTTCTGGCAACTGGATATCGGCTGCGGCACTGTTTGTTTACGCGGCTTTTTTCTCATACGCCTACATCAGCTTGACCGCTGCAACTGGCGCGCTGCTGTTGTTCGGTGCCGTGCAATTTACCATGATCGGCGCGGGCCTCCTGGGTGGTGAGCGCTTGACCCTAACGCAGAGTGGAGGGCTGCTGTGTGCGTTCGCCGGAGTGGCGGGCCTGTTGCTGCCCGGCTTGGCCGCGCCGCCGCTGTTGGGTTCAGGCCTGATGCTGTCAGCAGGGTTTGCATGGGGTTTTTATTCGCTACGCGGAAAGAGAGGCAGCGCTGGCGATGCCACTGCCGTCACCGCAGGAAATTTCATACGTGCAGGGGCAATCACGATTGTGCTGAGCGTTGGCGTGGTCTTATTCGCGCCCCAATCAATTTCAATTGATACGGCAGGTGTCGCATACGCGATTGCTTCTGGCGCGCTGGCATCAGGCGTGGGCTATGCGATCTGGTACACAGCATTGCGCGGCTTGGCT
>JAYVYF010000071.1:0-3382 GCA_043784585.1 Burkholderiales bacterium | reverse complement strand
CTCACTCGCTGCAGCTGCGGATTAGGCCATGTTCGAAACTCTCTATTCAACACTGGATACCGGTTTCGTCAGCGTACTCGGCCCCGCAATGGGCCCGCCCGCATTTGCGACCGCGTGGACGCTGGCAAAAGTGGTTGCGGTGGTGGTGCCGCTGTTAATTTTTGTTTTGTATTTTCAATTGGTGGAGCGTTGGGTGATCGGCTGGATGCAGGTGCGTCGCGGCCCGAATCGCGTGACGTTTTTCGGCATCAAATGGCTCGGCGGTTTTGCACAACCGATTGCCGATGCACTGAAGCTGCTGCTCAAAGAACAGATCGTGCCGACAGGTGCGAATCGCTGGTTATTTTTATTAGCTCCGGCACTGTCAGTTGCGCCCGCGATGGCTGTGTGGGCGGTAGTGCCGTTCATGCCCGGTTGGGTGATCGCGAATGCAGATGCGGGTTTGCTCGTAGTACTTGCGTTAACCTCGATGGGTGTTTACGGCGTTATCATCGCGGGCTGGGCATCCAATTCGAAATATGCATTTTTGGGTGCGATGCGTTCGGCCGCGCAAGTGGTGAGCTACGAAATCGCCATGGGTTTTGCGCTGGTGGGCGGCTTGATGGCCGCGCAGACCATGAATTTGACTGAAATGGTGACGAAGCAAGACAGCGCGTTTGGTCTGGGTGGATGGTTTTTCATTCCCTTATTTCCGCTTTTCATCGTTCATTTTATTGCCGGGGTGGCCGAGACCAACCGTCATCCGTTTGACGTGGCCGAAGGTGAGTCAGAAATTGTTGCGGGCCCGCTGGTGGAATATTCCGGCATGACCTGGTCGCTATTCTTCTTGGCCGAGTACGCGAATATGTTGTTGGTCGCCACCATTTCTACGATCATGTTTTTGGGCGGTTGGTTGTCACCGTTTCCAAAGGCTTTTCCTATTTTAGGCGAGTCAAGTATCTTGTGGATGTTCGCGAAGATGATGTTCATCATGTTCATGTTTGTGTGGATACGCGCCTCGTTCCCGCGCTATCGCTATGACCAAATCATGCGACTCGGCTGGAAAGTATTCATCCCTATTACGATTGTGTGGATCGTTGCGGTTGGCGTGATGATGCTGGATCCCGTGCGTAATTGGGCACCGTTTTCTATCTGGTTTGGAAAGTAATCATGTGGGATAGAACCAAAGAATTGATGAGCAGCATGATGTTGGGCGAACTGTTGCAAGGCCTGAAGCTGACCGGCAGGCATTTGTTCGCACGCAAAATCACCGTGCAATTTCCGGAAGAAAAAACCCCGCAAAGCCCCCGTTTCCGTGGCCTGCATGCGCTACGCCGCTATCCAAATGGTGAAGAGCGTTGCATCGCCTGCAAGCTGTGCGAAGCGGTGTGTCCCGCGCTGGCGATCACGATTGAATCAGAGCCGCGCGATGACGGCAGCCGCCGTACCACGCGCTATGACATTGATTTGACGAAGTGTATTTTCTGCGGTTTTTGCGAAGAATCATGTCCGGTGGATGCGATTGTAGAAACCCACCTGCTCGAATATCACGGCGAAAAGCGCGGTGATCTTTACTATACGAAACCGATGTTGCTGGCGATTGGCGATAAATACGAAGATGAAATCGCCAGCCGGCGCGCGGAAGATGCGCAATATCGTTAATCGGTGGGTACCGAAACGAGCAGCGAACCGTGGGTAGCGCGAACAAATAGATGTTTAAATTAAAACAACAATGAATTTCCAATCCATTATTTTTTATATATTTGCCGCGATTCTGATCGTTTCAGGATTGCGTGTGATTACCGCGAGAAACCCGGTGCACGCGGTGCTGTTTTTGGTGCTCGCGTTTTTTACTGCGTCAGGCTTGTGGCTGCTGCTGTACGCAGAATTTTTGGCAATTACGCTAATTCTCGTTTACGTCGGTGCAGTGATGGTGTTGTTCCTGTTTGTGGTGATGATGCTGGATATTAATTTCGACAAGTTGCGCGAAGGCTTCTGGAAATATTTGCCGGTTGCAGCCACCGTGGCGATTGCGATGGTGTTTGAAATGGTGCTGCTTATTACCAGCAAAAATTTTGCCCTCGTCAATAAAGCGTTCGGTGCGGTGCCTGCTGCCGGCATTTCGAATAGCAAAGAATTAGGCCGCGTGCTCTATACCGATTATCTATTGCCGTTTGAATTAGCGGCCGTCATTTTGCTGGTCGCGATTGTCGCGGCGATTGCGCTTACGCTGCGCCCGCGCAAGGGGGCCAAATCACAAATCGTTGGCGATCAGGTTCGCGTTAAAGCAAGTGATCGATTAAAAATTATCAAGATGGATGCAGAAAAAGAAATCCCTTCCGCGCCTGCGGTTGTGCCCATGCCGCCTTCCGCCTGAACGACCGTCCCTATGATTACCCTTTCAAACTACTTGGTTTTATCTGCAATCTTGTTTGCGATTTCAGTCGCGGGCATTTTTTTGAATCGCAAAAATATTATCGTGCTGCTGATGGCAATTGAATTGATGTTGCTCGCGGTAAATATGAATTTCATCGCGTTTTCGCATCATTGGGGAAACTTAAGCGGTCAGGTGATGGTGTTTTTTATCCTCACCGTGGCGGCGGCAGAGTCGGCGATTGGCTTGGCAATTTTGGTGATTCTTTTCCGTAATTTGCGCAGCATCAATGTGGATGATATTGCCACGCTGAAAGGTTAAATTTTAGTGGCATGGCTGGAGAGGCAATATCCACGTGGTGTTTGGGGGGTATGCCGCCAAGCTGCCCACCAACGTTGGGTCTGGGGCCGTGTGCTGAAAACAGCTAATCGTTCCGTTTTATAAAAATAACGAACTCATGATCGAAAATAAATTAGCTCTGCTCGCCGTTCCATTGCTGCCACTGGTCGGCGCGGTGTTGGCCGGTTTCTTGGCCCCGCGCTTGGGTCCACGCACAGGCCGCGCGTTCGCGCACAGCGTTACGATTTTTGGGGTCGCCGCGTCACTGGTGTTGTCATTTTTTATCTTTCAGGACGTGCTCGCAGGCAAATCATTTAACGGCTCGATCTACACCTGGCTCGTGACAGGCGGCGTCAAACTCGAAGTCGGTTTTTTAATCGATTCACTCACCGTGATGATGATGCTGGTTGTCACGTTTGTGTCGCTGATGGTGCATATTTACACGATCGGCTATATGGCTGAAGACGAAGGCTACACGCGCTTCTTTGCCTATATCTCACTGTTCACTTTTTCGATGCTGATGTTGGTGATGTCGAACAACTTCCTGCAATTATTTTTTGGCTGGGAAGCAGTTGGTCTGGTGTCATATTTGTTGATCGGCTTTTGGTACACGCGCCCGACAGCGATTTACGCAAACCTGAAAGCCTTCCTTGTGAATCGCGTCGGCGATTTTGGTTTTCTGCTCGGCAT
>JAYVYF010000070.1:0-4477 GCA_043784585.1 Burkholderiales bacterium | reverse complement strand
TAGTTGGCTTGCATCGGTGGTTTCGGCCATCGCCACTAATCTCCATGGCAACACCGCACGTTCGACAGCGACGGCCGCATGTTTCAATTCTGGCTGCCGGGATACGGGGTCAAATGCACTCACCGTCAAGGAATTGACGCCTGCGCCTTTGACAAAGCGGCTGCCCCAGTGCATCGGCAGAAATGCGTCATTAAGTGCGACATCTGAGCTGGCTTCGACGGGCAGCAGCATCACACCGCGTGCACTGGCAACGGTCACCAGATCGCGATCATTGATGCCCAATCCAGCGAGCGTTTGTGGATGCATCGTCAATAGCGGTTCGGGTGCATGCGCATGCAACTGGGCAGCACGGCCCGTGCGCGACATGCCATGCCATTGATCGCGTAGTCGGCCGGTATTCAGACTGATCGGAAATTTTGCATTAATGGCTTCGGCAACAGGCAAAAATTTTGTGTTCGAAAATTTGGCGCGACCATTTTCGGTGGGAAAAATGCCATCCTCATAGAGCCGCACTTTGCCGATTTCGGCGTCGATGGCAAACGGCCATTGTTGTGGGCCACGTGATTCGAGGATCCTGTAGCTCAAGCCGGTGATATCGAGATCGCGTCCACGCGTGGTCTCGCGATGCTCGTTAAAAATATCTTCAGCACAGGTATAGGGAAATAATTTCGCGGCGTCAGATAGCGGCAATTTCGCTGCAACAGCGTGCGCGAAATCGACCGCAATCTGCCAATCGTGACGCGCCTCGCCCGGCGGCGGGAGTGCAGCGTGGACGCGTGAAATGCGACGTTCAGAATTGGTTACCGTGCCTTCTTTCTCGCCCCAGGTCGAAGCGGGCAACACCAGGTCCGCATACGCTGCCGTTTCAGTGTCGGTGTAGCATTCTTGCAGCACGACGAAATCTGCCCGCAGAAGAGCCTCGCGAATGATGGTTTGATCGGGCATCGATTGCGCGGGATTGGTGCACGCAATCCAGAGGCATTTAATGATGCCCGCATGCATCGCCTCGAATATTTCCACCGCAGTTTTGCCGGGCGTGGCGGGCACTGATTCAACGCCCCATAGTTTGGCGACTTCTGCGCGATGGTCAGCGTTTGTCAGATCACGATGCGCAGATAATAAATTCGCCATGCCGCCGACTTCGCGTCCACCCATGGCATTCGGCTGGCCCGTTAGTGAGAACGGCCCCGCTCCCGGCTTGCCGATCTGTTGTGTGGCCAGATGCAGATTGATCAGTGCCGCATTTTTATCGGTGCCGTGCGCGGATTGGTTCAAGCCTTGGCAATAGAGCGACAGCGAGGCCGGCGATTTCGCAAAAATTCGTGCTGCCTGAATAATGGCTTCAGCGCTCACACCGATTATCTCGGCGACGTTGGCGGGCGCGTAGTCAGCCAGCGTCGCCTCTAACGCGGCAAAACCATCCGTGTGCTCGTTAATGTAGGCCTGATTGAGTAGGCTATCGTCCAACATGACACGCAGCATTGCGTTAAAAAGCGCGACATCGCTGCCCGGCTTAATTTGCAAAAATAAATCCGCCTCGCTTGCCGTTTCTGTACGACGTGGATCAGCGACGATCAGCTTTAGACCGGGGTTCTTCGCGCGCGCCGCTTCAATGCGCCGAAATAAAATCGGGTGCGCGTAGGCGGTGTTTGAGCCAACGATAAAAATGCATTCTGCGTGATCGATATCCTCATACGCGCAGGGCGGCGCATCTGCGCCCAGCGTAGTCTTGTAGCCGGCTACGGCCGAACTCATACACAGCCGCGAATTGGTATCCACGTTGTTGGTGCCGATCAAGCCTTTTGCGAGTTTGTTGAAAACGTAATAGTCCTCGGTCAATAGCTGGCCGGAAATATAGAAGGCAACACTATCCGGCCCGTGAACGCGAATCGTATCTGCGAATTTAGTGGCAGCGTGGTCGAGCCCCACTTCCCATGAAACGCGTTCGTGTGCAGCTTGCCGTATGGTGCGGAGTGTTGGGTACACGGCGCGCGCGCCGGGACTTAACGTTAGATGCAGGGTAGAGCCTTTAGAGCATAACTTGCCAAAATTAGCGGGATGATTGTCATCGCCGCGAACGCCCGTGATGGTGCCGCCGATGGTCTCGATCACCACGCCACAACCGACGCCGCAGTACGGGCAGGTGGATTTGGTTTCAGTCATGCGCGTGTCGTCAGTGGCGAAGGTCAGGCCGCAGGGCGCAACTGCTTTTGATACAGGAATTCCAGCACCTGCCGGCGGCAATCAATATATTTAGGATGCGCCACCAGTTTCAAACGATCCCGCGGACGATCCAGATCCACGGCGACAATTTGCCCAATTGTCGCCGAGGGCCCGTTGGTCATCATCACAATCCGATCTGACAACAACACCGCTTCATCAACATCATGCGTGACCATCAGCACAGTGCTGCCCGTGCCCTTGACGATCACCATGAGCTCGTCCTGCAAGCGGGCTCTCGTGAGCGCATCCAGCGCGCCGAACGGCTCGTCCATTAATAGCACTTTCGGTTCCATCGATAGTGCACGGGCAATGCCTACGCGCTGTTTCATGCCGCCCGAAATTTCGTCAGGATGTTTTTGTGCAGCGTGCGTCAGGCCCACTAAATCCAGCGCCTTTTGTGTGCGGTCTTTGAGCTGGCTTTTTGATTCTGTTTCGGCAAATACGCGTTCAACGGCAAGATACACATTATCAAAACACGTCAGCCACGGCAGCAGCGAATGATTTTGAAAAACCACGCCGCGATCCGGCCCTGCGCCTTTAACTTCGCGGTTATCGCAAATGACGGCGCCCATCGTCGGATACAACAGGCCTGCGACCATGTTCAGCAGCGTCGATTTGCCGCAGCCAGAGTGGCCGATCAGCGAAATAAATTCGCCTTGCTCGACCGTGAGGTTGATATTTTTCAGCGCCTCAAATCGACCGCGCTTGGTGTCGAACTCCATGCCGACATTCTCGATGGAAACAAATCTTTCGGTGGCGGTTGTCATCAATACAACCCTACGCTTTGTATTCGTGGCTGAAGCGTTTTGCAATCATGATCAGCGCCTGCTCAAGCAGCAGCCCGACAATGCCCACCACAAAAATCGCAATAATGATGTGCTCAACGTTCAGATTGTTCCACTCATCCCACACCCAAAAGCCAATGCCGACGCCGCCGGTGAGCATTTCAGCGGCCACAATCACCAGCCACGCGACGCCAATCGATAGGCGAATACCGGTCAGAATATAGGGTAGGGTGGCTGGCAATAAAATTTTTCTGAGAATTTTCCATTCAGAAAGATTCAGTACTTTCGCCACGTTCATGAAATCTTGCGGCACGCGCGAAACGCCGACGGCGGTGTTGATGATCATCGGCCAAATGGCGGAAATGAAAATCACCCAAATGGCGGCAGGGTTCGCCGCCTTGAAAACCAGCAGGCCAATCGGTAACCACGCCAGCGGTGAGACCGGGCGCAGGAGGCTGATGATTGGCGAGAACATGGCATTGAGAAATGCCACGCGACCGATTAAAAAACCAATCGGAATGCCGATTAGCGCGGCCAATCCAAAGCCAATGCCGACGCGTTGCAGGGAGGCGATAATGTTCCAGCCGATGCCTTGATCGTTCGGGCCTTTTTGATAAAACGGATGCGCGAAAAGCTCAACGGCCGAAAACCAGGTTTTTATCGGCCCCGGCAAACGACCATCGCTCGTTTGTGCCAGAACTGCCCATACGGCGACAAATAACAATAGGCCCAGCAATGGCGGGAGCACCACCTCCATGAATTTCATGATGACTGAACTCATTCGCGCTTTCGGCAGCGGTACGACCTTCAAGCGTGCGGGCGCGGACGTTGCAGCAGCGGTTACCTGGGGCGCTATCTGAGGTGTTGGTTGTGCCGCCGCATGAGCACTGTTCAAGTTGGCTGAATGGGGCAGATTACTTGCGGAAGTCGCGCTCATGGGATGCTCCGGGCTGGGGTCAATTAATTGCAAAAAATTACGCTTTGATCTTGAAGCTAGCCGCGTAGGCTTTCGGATCCTTGCCGTCCCAAGTCGCGCCATCCATCAGTTTCGAAGTGCGCACAACATCCTTGGGCACGGGGGTTTTAGTCATCGCGGCCGCTTGTGTGTAAAGCTCGATCTGATTCACTTCCTTTGCAACCTTCAGATAATTTGGATCCTCTTTCAACATGCCCCAACGTTTGTGCTGCGTCATGAACCACATGCCGTCAGACAGATAGGGCATCGTGACTGAACCATCGGCATAAAATTTCATCAGGTTCGGGTCTTTCCATTTTTTGCCGATGCCATTGTCGTAATCGCCAGCCAGGCGCTGATCAATGACATCCACAGCCGTATTGACATACGATTTATCGGCGATGATTTCGGCTACTCGGCGGCGATTGCCCATCGCATCAATAAATTTGGAGGCGTCCAGAACCGCCGCCACCATGGCGCGGCAGGTGTTGGGATTCTTCTGCACAAATTCAGC
>JAYVYF010000069.1:0-1878 GCA_043784585.1 Burkholderiales bacterium | reverse complement strand
GCAGATCGCAGGGGTGACCTGGCCGACGCATTTTTATGAGTCACTGGTGGCACCTTTTCCCGGCCTGCCCGCACATGACTTTTCGCTGCGGGGGTTGGATATAAACCGTGGACTGACTCGGTCTGATTTTGTAAACGCGCAGTTTTCTGAGCGTGCCGCCAAACCGGCTGAGCCAATTATCATGCCCGATCGTTGACCCATAGCGTTGATCAAGCCAGCATGATTGCTGCGCTGCATGATAAAAGACATTTGACGTTTTCTTCTACCGCTGTCTCTACCGGCTTATCAGGTTAAATATGAAATTTTGTATCGTAGGCGCGGGTGCAATCGGCGGATTTGTTGGCGCGAAGCTAGCGCTGGCGGGCGAGGATGTGACCTTCATTGCGCGCTGGAAAAATCTGGATGCTATCCGCGCACGCGGCATGACAGTGAAAATGCATGACGGTACTGTGCTGGAAGCGAAAACCGCCCGGGCGACAGACAGCTTTTCCGCAGTGGGCCACGTCGATTGCATTATCCTTGCGCTGAAATCGCATCAAGTGGAATCGGTGGTGAATCAGTTGGAACCACTTTTCGGCCCCAAAACCACGGTCATCACGATGCAAAACGGCATCCCGTTCTGGTATTTTCACAAACACGGCGGTGCATTGGCCGGAACCACCGTAAAGGCTGTTGATCCGCGCGGCGTTTGCAAGGACGGCATTCCCGCTGATCGTATTATTGGCTGCGTGGTTTATCCAGCAACAGAATTGATCGCGCCTGGCGTGGTGCGGCATATTGAAGGCGAGCGATTTCCGTTGGGCGAGCTGGATGGCTCGGCCAGTAGCCGCGTAAAGGACTTATCCGATGTTTTTGCCAAAGCCGGACTCAAAGCGCCGGTACTCGATAATATTCGCAACGAAATATGGTTGAAGCTGTGGGGCAACCTGACGTTCAACCCGATATCGGCGCTCACGCACGCCACGCTTCAAGACATCTGCCAGTTCCCCCAAGGCCGTGAGCTGGCCGCCAATATGATGCGGGAGGCCCAGACGGTTGCCGAAAAACTCGGTGCCAGCTTCAGGGTGAGTCTCGAAAAACGCATAGAAGGCGCCGAAAAAGTAGGCCGGCATAAAACCTCTATGTTGCAGGATGTGGAAGCGGGTCGCGCCATTGAAGTCGATGCATTGGTCGGTGCGGTCATTGAATTAGGCGAGCTTACCAATACGCCAACACCCACGATCCGCGCCATCTATCAGGCTTCTAAACTACTTGCGCACACCATCGAGACCGAAAAAATCGCCATGCGCGGCATTGCGCTTCCACAAGTTTAAGTCGATAGCGTGAAGCACGGTGGATGGGCATAATCATGACCGGTTGTCATAGTCGGGCTCACTTACAAACGCATGCCCAACACAATCAAATATCACCACAAACAAATTGGCTGGCATGCGCTCATCGGCCACGCCGTCGGGTTTTCTATCGCGCTTTGGGTATTGGGTTTCGTGACGCTAGCAGGCTCGATGCGGCCTGCGATGATCACACTATTTATCACGATGACGTTAACTGGATTTACATTTAGCGCGCTGCTAACCGAGGTCGATAATGCAGAATTCAGGGCACAATTTGGTCCACTGAAATGGCCAGGGCAGTCTGCGAGCTTGAGCGAGATTGCAGGAGCACTGCCCGCCAGAACCTCAATCGCCGCAGGTTGGGGCATCCGCGTCACGACCCGCGGCTGGCTTTATGGTGTATCCGGACGTGGCGCCGTGATTGTGGGGCTTCGCAACGGCAAACAGTTCTTGATCGGCACCGATGATCCGGTTGGCCTCGCTGATGCGATCAACACTTCGCTGCCGCAACCAGCAGATTTCACGAAAATTCGTGGCGCAAAATAGC
>JAYVYF010000068.1:0-1657 GCA_043784585.1 Burkholderiales bacterium | reverse complement strand
AATCCGATGGTCAGGTGCTCTCTGCGGTTACCTTTTCAGGCGGTGCCGCCGTTTATCCCGACGACGGACGGGATGCAGAAACCTTGATGAGGGTCGCAGACCGGCGCTTGTATGATGCAAAGCGCGCCGGGCGGGCTAATGTTTGTTGCGGGGGGAGCGACGTGATTTCGTAGTTGGGCATCGTTGCTGGATTAATGAATGTCGCTCTGAAAAAATGGCTTTTGCAATTTTAAATTAGCCAACCAAAATCGCCGCACTTATATGGGTAAGACAAATATGAGCGGACTAAAAATTGAGTCCCACACAGATGCTTGCATTGAGCGCGCCGCAGATTTTGCGCAGCCTATCCTTCGCCATAGCCGCCAAATCGTCCAAACGAATCGCCCAGCTATGACTAGGTTGTACGCAGGTTGCACGAGCGTTGCGCGCAGCTATCAGCCTGAAATCATTTGTCCGCCTTACAGAGCGGGATTGACCAGTTTGGCCATCGCATGTTCGGCAACGCCCGGTTCCGCAACCAATCCCTTCGCCACGCCCTCACGATCAGCGCGCGGGCGATTCTGGCTGACTTTCCATTTGCCCTGGATGCTTGCGATGGGGATCTCGATACCAACCACCGCGCGCATCATGGTTTGAAGATAGTCTTCAGGCGCATCATGCATTTTCCATCGCATTGATGTCGTGTTGCGCGCCGCTTCAAAATGATCGGTTACGTCGTTAAGGAAGGCGCGCATCCAGTCCGCGTCGTCGCGAATGAGCAGCGGCCCGGCAACATGCACGACCGCGTAATTCCAGGTCGGCACGACTTTACCGTGCTCTTTTTTACTCGGATACCAGGACGGCGAAATATACGCATCCGGCCCCTGAAAAACCACCAGCGCATCGACATCTGCGTTAAATGTTTGCCATACTGAATTGCTCCGCGCCACGTGTGCCCGCAGCAACCCGAATGGCGCGAGTTGCGGATCGACCATGAACGGCACGTGGTTTGCATTGAGACCGTCAGCCGTCATCGTGATGAGCGTGCCCAGCGGATGATGCCGAATTAATTCGTGCAAAACGTCGATGCTATCTTCGTTGAAATGGGTCGGGGTGTACAAGATGTCGTACTCAAAAATATTGGACTTTTAGCGACTGAAAGACGAGAAATAAGTGCGTACTTTAGCGCTAATGCGAGTTCTTGTTGGTTTGTTAACCGCCGCGCCGATGATGGTTGGTGCGGTATCAGCAAGCCATTTGCCCACATCACGGAACTTGTCTAGCGTACTGAACTATACGGTCAATGTAGTGACGGTAGGCAACAGTGTGGAATGACAGGTGACGCTCAAACTACGCGGTAACGCTTCCGGCGCAACTGAATTTGAAATTCTGTCAAAGTGGGCGGGACGTGCCGATTTTTATCCGGCATCAAAGATTTTAAACTGAGCGGTAACGGCGTGGTGGCCCCCGAATTTTCACCCGTGAGTTTGACGGATGATGTTGGGAAAAATCCTGGTAAATATCTTGATACCGGCGCGCTGCGTGCGGACATCAAAAAGCGTCTGGGTCGATCGTTGGCGCAAAAAATTGATTGATATATCGAGCATATTAAAACCGTTGCGCTGGCAGACGGCGATCTGGGCCAATGTTTTGAACGCCAGGATGTGCGCTTGAGGCC
>JAYVYF010000067.1:0-6331 GCA_043784585.1 Burkholderiales bacterium | reverse complement strand
GAGCGTATCGCGTAAGAAAAATAAGACAAAAGATGAGGCTAGACCCTACATCCAAGCCAAGTGACGGTGCGAATGCGGAGATGGCTTGCCTACAAAAATTTTTCGCAGTCATTTAGTGCCAAGTGAATCCTATGCTATTTTTTCTTTGCCTGGAGAACTATATTGACTCGGCCAATTGTGTGATCTGGTGGCGTCTCAAGCGCCCGATCGCCACCAATTAATTATGCGGCGCGATACTCTCTGACATTGAAGTTGTCGGTAGCAGTCCAGAGGACTGTGCGAGAAAGAAATCACGGTACGGCGAGGGCTATTTTGTCCTGTGCTGTTTTGCTGTGATGTGAACCAAGGAACTTTATGATTAGGTCAAAGATAAAAACTTTCATGTTGACTGTCCTAGCATCGGGCGGGCTGATAGCAACCGCTTCAGCGCAGGCCTCGACGTCTGGAGGCGCCACGCTCAACTCGAACGATTTCGTCGGTATTTCTTTTTGGATTATCTCGATGGCGCTAGTCGCGTCGACTGCGTTCTTTTTCTTGGAGCGCGACCGCGTCGCAGCGAAGTGGAAAACATCGTTGACTGTGTCAGGTTTGGTAACGTTGGTCGCAGCCGTTCACTATTTCTACATGCGTGATGTATGGGTGGCAACAGCCGCTACGCCCACCGTCTATCGCTACATCGACTGGCTTATCACCGTGCCTTTATTGATGATCGAATTCTATTTGATACTGTCGGCCATCACTAAAGTTCCGGGCGGCGTTTTTTGGCGGTTGATGATCGGAACGCTCGTCATGTTGGTGGGCGGTTATGTGGGTGAGGCTGGATACGTTGGCGTGTGGCCTGCATTCATCGTTGGAATGGTCGGTTGGGGCTTCATCTTGTACGAGATTTTTCTGGGTCAAGCCGGCAAAATCAACGCAGCGAGTGCACCGCCTGCAGTTCAATCAGCATTCAAAACGATGCGTCTGATCGTTACTTTTGGCTGGGCCATTTACCCCGTCGGTTATTTCTTTGGCTACCTTACCGGTGCGGGACCTGCTGACAGTGCAAATGCATTAAACATCATCTATAACGCAGCAGATGTTTTGAACAAGATTGCTTTCGGTTTGATCATCTGGTCAGTTGCTGTTAGCGAGTCCGAAGCGCTATTGGGTAAGTAAGTTCAGTTGGGATTGGAGGGCTGCCCTGCCAGCCCCGCGACGGCAGCTCGTCTGCCGTCGCCACCGCGCAGCGCCTACCTCAGTAATTTGACGCTTTTGGTAGCCGCTGACCTTGAACTTGACATTGCCGCCAAATCGCGGTCTGGAAAGGAGTGGTATGAGAGCACTGGTTATCGGCGCTGGCTTCGGCGGTATTGCCGCTGCGCTGCGGTTGCGCGCCAAGGGTTATGAAGTCACGCTGATCGACCGATGCCCTAGTTTGGGAGGGAGGGCACAGGTCTTTGAACGCAGCGGCTTCAAGCATGACGCAGGGCCGACCGTGATCACTGCTCCGTTCCTGTTCGAGGAGCTATTCGCGCTGTCGGGCGAAAAGATGTCCGACCACATCAAACTGGTGCCGTTGACACCTTGGTACCGCTTTCATTTTGCCGACAACACTCAGTTTGACTACGGCGGCACCCTCGACGAAACGCTGGCCGAAATTGCCCGCATTGAGCCACAGGATTGCGACGGCTACCGCCGCTTGCTGCAGCAGTCAAAGCGCATCTTCGACGTTGGTTTCACCGAACTTTCCGCGCAGCCATTTCATCGTTTCATGATTATGCTAAGGCAGATCCCGCGCCTGCTGGCGCTGCGCAGCCACGAGACAGTGTGGCAGTTGGTAGCCCGTCACCTGATTAGCCCAAAGCTGCGTCAGGCTTTCTCGATCCAACCATTGTTGGTGGGCGGCAACCCGTTTGACACCACCAGCATCTATGGCTTAATACATTACCTGGAGCGGTCTCACGGCGTGCACTTCGCGATGGGCGGCACAGGAGCAATAACGCAAGCGCTGGGTGCGCTGATGGCACGGCAAGGCATCGTCCTGCGCCTGAACACCACCGTCAACCGCATCCACGTCGATCGCGGCGTGGCCACTGGCGCGTGCCTGGCAGATGGGTCGTCGCTGAGCGCTGATGTAATCGTCTCGAACGCCGACCCGGCCCATCTTTATGGCGCGATGATCAAGCCCACCGAGCAAGCCGCGAGTACGCGGCTGAAGCTTGCCGCAGCGCACTATTCGATGGGATTGTTTGTGCTGTACTTCGGCACCACCCGTACCTACCCCGAGGTAGTGCATCACACTATCTGGCTCGGTGCACGTTACCGCGACCTGCTCACCGACATCTTCGATCACAAGACCCTGTCCGACGACTTTTCGCTATACCTGCATCGACCGACGGCCACCGATCCGAGCTTTGCGCCTGCCGGTTGCGATAGCTTTTACGTGCTTTGTCCTGTGCCCAATTTGAAAGGCCAGATCGATTGGGCGGTGGAGGGCCCACGCCTGCAGACGCGCATTATCGCCGCGCTCGAACGAACGATCTTGCCGGGACTGTCAGCCTGCATCACGGCCGACTTCTTCATGACACCGGAAAACTTCCGCAGCGACTATCTCAGCGCCTATGGCGCCGGTTTCTCGGTAGCTCCCCTTTTCCGGCAATCGGCTTGGTTCCGGTTTCACAACCGTGCCGAAGGCATCAGAAACTTGTATCTCGTGGGTGCCGGAACACACCCGGGTGCCGGGCTACCCGGTGTGCTGTGCTCTGCTAAGGTGGTGGATGCGCTGGTGCCAGCCGCCCATGACTTTGTGCGATCGACTCGCATGGGAAAACACGCATCTTCTGCCGGTGCTACTTTAGTTTCGACAGCTGCCGAGACTGTCCTGGCCTCCAAAGGCCGTTCATTTCATTGGGCACGGCGATTGATGGCCGCAGGGCCGGCCACGCGCGCCACGCGGCTGTACGCGCTCTGCCGCCACTTGGACGATCTGGCAGATGAGAGTGGTGCGCGCCCGACCGCCGCGGTGCGCGCCGAGCTGGCCAGCGTCGCGCGGGCAGTGGCGACAGGTGTGTCGGACCAAGCGGCCGTGAGCGACGCACTGGCTTTGATCCACGAGTGCAGCATCGCGCCCGACTTGGTGTTACAACTGATTACCGGACTAGACTCCGACCTGGATGCGGTGCGCATGCCCGATGTCGACGCGCTGTTGCGCTACTGCTACCGGGTGGCCGGCACGGTTGGGCCGATGATGTGCGCGGTCCTTGGCGCAAACGACCGTCGGGCCCTGGCGCATGCGGTTGACCTTGGAATTGCAATGCAGCTCACCAACATCTGCCGAGACATATCCGACGATGCCCGCGCTGGGCGTCGTTACCTCCCAGCATCGCTGGTTGGCGACGTTGAACCGAAGCAGCTGGTCGATCCGGTCGAGTCACTGCAGCCCCGTCTTCGTGGTTGCGTGTTAGCTCTGCTCGACATCGCCGACCGCTATTACCTTAGCGGTGAACGCGGATTGTCTTACCTACCGGTGGGCTCGCGCGCCGGCATTCTGGTAGCGGCGCGAGTTTATCGCGCCATCGGAACGCAGTTGCGTCAGCGCAATATGGCGTATTGGCTCGGACGCGCGGTGGTGCCCACACACCAAAAGATCATGGTCACCTTGTCAGCATTGGTGACCCAGCCCTTACAGTCGTCGTTTTGGCGGCCGTCACAGCCACACGACGCCCGGTTACACGGAGCCTTGTCAGGCCTGGTGCCACCGTCAGTGCCCGGCGCTGCGCAACATGGTTGAGGCGGTTGACCTCATCGTACTCGGTGGCGGCTGTGCAGGACTGAGCCTGTGCAGGGAGCTCACTGCGCTTGGGAAGATATGTCCCCGAACCGTGGTTATTGAGTCGCGCAAGCAATATCTTAATGACCGCACTTGGTGCTACTGGGGCGACGATGCGTTGCCGAACAAGCACCGGGTCCAGCACCGCTGGCACAGCATGCGGGTTAGCTACGCTGATACAAGCGTGAGGCTCAGTTGCGGGTCGACCCCTTACCAGATGCTCGCGGCCGAAGACTTCTATGCCGACACGCAAGCAGCAATTGCAGCACACCCACACACGCGCCTGAAGCTGGGCACCGTGGTGGTGGGCGACCCGGTAAAGGTCGGGGGGCTGTGGCATGTTCAGACCTCGGCGGGCGTGTTTTCTTCGGCGATGCTGGTGGACACCCGGCCCGCGCTGGCGCCCGTGCGTGACGGGGCCGTGCTGTGGCAGTCGTTCTACGGACGCGAGATCGAATGTAGCGCAGCGGTGTTCGATCCGCTGTGTGTGGACCTCATGGATTTCTTGCCACCTCACATTGACCATATCCCGTTTGTCTACGTCTTGCCCATTTCACCGACCCGGGCCTTGGTGGAGGTAACCGTCTTCGGTGCCAGTCCGCTTGCCCCGGCGGCATTACGCCAAAGCCTCGACACGGCCGTTGCGCGGCGAACCGGTGCAGCGCCCAGCCGGGTCGTGCGGTCGGAACACGGCATCTTGCCGATGGGACTCGTCAAACCCGTGCAGCATCCGGACCCGAGCCGTGTCAGGGTGGGGTTGACTGCTGGCGCTGCCAGACCAAGCACCGGATACGCGTTCCAACGCATTCAGCGCTGGGCCCAAGAATGCGCACTGTCTATCTCGACGACTGGGCTGCCCGTCGGCCACAGGCCCGATCCCGCGCCACTTCGCGCGATGGATCGCTTGTTCTTAGATGTACTGCGCGCAGACCCGCGAGGTGGCGGCCAGATCTTCTTCTCTCTGTTCAGTGCAGCGCATACGCCAAGAGTGATCCGCTTTTTGAGCGGTTTAGGGCGGGTCGACGACGCGTTGGCCGTGGTGGCTGCAATGCCGTTCAAGCCATTCATTCGGGCTGCCCTTACACCACGATTTATGAAGCCGGGGCCGAAAAGCATCGGTTGGCGCGCATGAGCATCAAGTGGCAAGGCATCGTGTTCAGCGCAACGGCATGGGTAGTTTGCCTGTCTGCCATTCTCCTCCCAGCAGCGCAGCCACAGTCTGCGCTGCTGGCCCTGGCAATCGTGATTTTTCTGTTCGGCGTTCCTCACGGTGCAATGGACATGGTGTATGCACGTCAGCTTCATCGCATCGAATCGAACGTCGGTTGGGCTGCCTTTGGCTTGACCTACCTGACGATCGCAGCGCTCGTGGTAGGGTTATGGGTAGCCGCACCAGCCCTATTTCTGATTGGGTTCTTGTTGATCTCGGCACTCCACTTCAGTGGCGATCCACAGGGCGAAACCGGGGCTGTGCGGCGCGTCTTGTACGGTGGGTTGATATTAATCTGTCCGGTCGTACTTCACGAGCCGCAGGTGCGCGAGTTGTATTCGATGTTGGCGGGGGAGGACGTCGGTGGCGCCGTCGTCACAGCCTCTTATTGGATATCATGGCCTTGGATAACTGCAGCCGCCGTCGCAGCGCTGCGGTGCGCAAAAAAAGACTGGATTGGTAGCCTCGAACTTGTCTCGGTCGCGGCCCTGATGACGCTGGTATCTCCAGTCCTAGCCTTCACGATATTTTTTTGCGGCATGCACAGCTTACGCCACGCGATGAGAACGCGTGATTACGCCCGCGCCCGGACGTGGACCCACCTGTTCCGAGTGGCCGTACCGCCAATGCTGGTCACGGGGTTAATTGCAATCGCTGGTTGGCAATTTCTGCCGGCGTTGGATTTCTACACCAGGCTCGTGCAGCTTGTCTTCGTCGGGCTTGCCGCGCTCACGGTGCCGCACATGATCTTGGTCGAACGAGTCCGATTCTCAGGCTGGACCAGAGGGCACGCCAACCTAGGTTGAGTGCTTCACGAAAGCAATAAGATGAAGCAAGACAATAAACACAACGTTTTAAAAGGCATCCAGAAAGAGTAATAGAAGCGGTGTGCTTTTACGCTCGATTTCAAAGCCGAAGTCGTCCGCCACAAGCAAGCCGAGAACCTCAAGTACGAAGACTGCGTGGAGAAGCTTGATTTCCTTCTCAGGTTGGCGAAGCACTGGGAGAGGTAATACGAAGCTGGTCACTTGACCGCTGCTGCCGGTCGCAGCACAGTTCACCCTGAGCAGGCTGCAATCACCCGTCTGCGCGCCGAGCTCTCGCCCGCCAAGTTGGAAGTAGCTAGCCTAATGGCCCTACGCCAACCCGAAAAAGCAGCGGAAGATATGTTGTGAAATAGGCCTTTATCCAAACTAAGCTCACCGTGAACCCGCTGTCGGTCTGCTGTCGGGTCTTGGGGTTGACGATAGCGGGGTTTTACGCCTCGGCCACGCGTCCACTGTCGGCACCGGCTATTGAGCGTGCGAAGC
>JAYVYF010000066.1:0-23903 GCA_043784585.1 Burkholderiales bacterium | reverse complement strand
TTGCGGCAACTACCAAAATGAAACGAGGGAACTTCGTTTAAAGCATTGATGACACCGTAATTCAGGCATCACTAGACTAAAACTAAGTTCCCCCAAAATCTGGAGCGGGAGAAGAGTCTCGAACTCTCGACCTCAACCTTGGCAAGGTTGCGCTCTACCAACTGAGCTACTCCCGCGAAGCAGCAAATTATATAGCAAAATGTCCTCGCGTCAACCCCTACCGCCGCCGCGCCATGCCAAAACCAACAATGCCCCGGCACTCACGAAATAACGATCATGCTTCACCAACGCACCAGGGTTAGTTGCGCTAGCCAGCAAAGCATGGCCACCCGGAGTTAATTGCGCACCAGACGGCCACCTTCCAGGCGAACCTTATCGCCGACTCTCACATTTGGCTCGACTTCATAGCGTACCGTGCGATACGATATATCATCCATGCGCACGCGCACGTCGTAGCTGCGCGACGCATTGTTGTTTCGTTCAACCTGATTACCCAGCACTGCCCCACCGACCGCGCCTACTACCGTCGCCGCATCGCGTCCACGGCCATTGCCCACTTGGTGACCCAAAACACCGCCCAGCACACCGCCCAACAATGCGCCTGCGCCGCTACCCTGCCCGGCATTTTCTATCGGAATAATACTGTCTACCCGACCACAAGTGCGGCAAACGGCCACAACAACTTTTGGCGCATTATCAGGTTTAATCCGGATATCGGGCTGACGGGTGCTCTGGCTGCCGTTTTGAGCATAGACCGGCATGGGCTGACCGTTACCTGGCTCGGAATTTTGCACGGACCCACGTTCATTTGAGCTGCCAGGCGCAGGATTGCGCAATGTGGGGCTCGGCAGTGCATCGCGATTGGCATAAACAGGCGCAGGCGCTGACGTTGATACAGACCTGGATGTGGGTAAACCGGCCGATGCTCTGTTCGCTGCCATCACCTGATCTGCTCTGGCCAGCGGCTGCCCTACTGTTTTGCTTTCAACCGGCTGCACCTGCGGCGCTTGCGCGGTGGTAGGCGCAATTGCTGGCGCGGGGGCTTCCATCATCGTGCCAACGCCCGCTGACGCGGCCCCTGCCGCAGCCGCCGTCAGCGGAACGCTCGACTCTTGCTTTGAATCAATACTCGCGCTTTTATTAGCGCCACCATTATTGACACCAGAAATAGAATTGGCGCTCGGCAGAATCCCGGTCATCATCGCAATACCCACTGCGCTAAATAATGTAACCGCGCCTGCCGCAATAATCAGCATGGGGTGGGTTTTACGCGCACCATTCAGAACGCCCGCCGTGTTTTGTGAGTTTTGCGGGTTTTGCTTTAAGCTTGCCGCCACTTCGCGTGGTGCATCATCAAGATCTGGCATGTAAGTCTCCTTCAGGAAAATATAATTTAAATTAAAGCCTATATGGTCCGCGCATAACGCTTTTACACCGCAATCGTTGACCCGGCTTCGTTGCCACTTATGAGCCGCTCAACATTGCCGATATCGCTAGTCGGCAGGAATTACCGTTATTTTCTTCGCCAGCATCATATCAATTTCAGTCGCGCTATAGCCCAATTCACCCAGCACTTCACAGCTGTGCTCGCCCAGCCGCCCAGCCAAGCTGCGAATCGAAGGTGGTGTTTCGCTCCATTTACCCACCGGCGCTGTCATGCGAATTCTGCCCTCGGTAGGATGATCATATTCAGGGAAAAATCCAATCGCGTGCAGGTGCGGATCGTCAATCAGCGAATCCAGCGTGTGCATGGGCGTCGCGGGAATATCACCTGCGTCCAGCACCCGCATCCAGTCAAAGGTGGTGCGGGTTTTCATCACCTCGGCAACGAATTCATAAACTTCTTTAATGTGGGCTGCGCGCGATGAATGATTGCAGAACCGCGCATCGGTCAGCAAATCGCGGCGACCAATCATTTCAAAAAACCGCTCCCACTGCTTGTCGTTGTAAATCAGCACGCAAAGATAGCCATCGCGGGTCGCATAGGGGCGACGATGCGGCGCAATTAACCGCGCATAACCCGGCGGACCCAGCGGCGGTTCAAACGTTTTACCACCCATGTGATCGCCCAACACGAATTGCGACAAGCTTTCAAACATCGTCACTTCCACCGCCTGGCCAATCCCGGTTCGTTCCGCGTGAAATAGCGCAGCGGTAATCGCAATGACGGTTTGCAGGCCCACGCTACGGTCGCCGAGCGTCACCGGCGCATAGCGCGGCACCTCGCCGCCCTGTGCCAGCGACAACGACGGAATGCCGGCGGCGCCCTGAATCAAATCGTCGTAAGCGGGCCGCCCGGCATACGGGCCATCTTCGCTGAAACCGAACGCACCGACGTAAATTATTTTCGGATTCGCGGCCTTCACATCATCGTAACTCAAGCCTAGCCGCACCATCGCCGCAGGTCGGACGTTATAAACCAGTACATCTGACACCGCCGCCAGTTTCAAAATCGCTTCACGTCCTTCAGCCTGTTTTAAATCCAACACCAGCGAGCGCTTATTGCGATTCGCATGCAAATAAATGTGCCCCATGCCCGGATTTTTTGCAGGTCCCACCCAACGCATATTGTCACCCGCAGGGGACTCCACCTTTACAATATCAGCACCCATATCGCCCAATATCTGCGTGGCATAAGGCCCCATCACCACAGTGGTGAGATCGAGGACGCGAACCCCCGCCAATGGCCCGTTATTTGCAGCTAATTTCATCTTTCAATTCCAGTTGACTGCGCGCTCGTTTCAGTGCAATAAATAAGCAGATACTAGCATCCACGGGCTTTCACAAGCATAAATGGCCAACACACTTTTGCTGAAGCGGTGTTTGGTATACGATGTACTGACCACAAAATAGTGTTGCATGGTACCGCATCACGGGCCACCCATAGCCCTTCAATCAACCGCACAATTAATGACGCAATCAGCCACCCAACATCGATTGCCGCAGCGCCCCCCACAAACTGGCATTATCCAGAATTAACAACGCGCGACAGATTCATCAAGTGATGAAACCCAGTTGCCGGGAGCTTTGTAGAATGCCAAGCAAAAGTGTTGACGGACAAGAACGTGGCTGGATTATTCCGATTGGTGGCGCAGAAGAAAAAGAAAACTCGCCGGAAATTCTAAAGCGGTTTGTACAATTGTGTGGCGGGAAAAATGCCCACATCGCCATTATCGCCACCGCAAGTCGTTTGCAAGACACCGGTGTGCGTTATGAAAAAATATTCAGTGGCTTGGGTGCAGGCACGGTCAATGCCATCCTCTTCGATACGCGTCGCGATTGCGAGGAGCCGGGACGATTAAAACAACTAGCTACAGCCAACGGTATTTTTTTTACAGGCGGCAACCAACTGCGCTTATCCACCGTTATAGGTGGCACGTCAGTCGCCAAAGAAATCCGCCGCTTAAATGCGATCGGCGTGCATGTCGCCGGCACCAGCGCAGGGGCGGCGTTTATTTCCGAACACATGATCGCATTTGGTGCGGAAGGCTCGAGCCCGAAAGCAGGCCAGGCGCGGTTAGCACCGGGGCTGGGGCTAACCAATCGATTCATCATCGACCAGCATTTTCGCCAGCGTGATCGCCTCGGGCGCCTGCTCTCTGCCCTCGCCTACAACCCGTTTGCGATCGGCTTGGGGCTGGACGAAGACACCGCTGCGTTCATCGGGCCGGATAACAAACTCGAGGTTGAGGGCAGCGGCGGCATTACGATTGTGGACGCATCCGGAATCGAATTTTCATCAATGGATTCTGCGGATGAAGGCAAAGTTGTTTGCATGTTGGGGCTGCAATTGCATATTCTGGTCGCAGGGGCCACATTCAATTTACACACGCGGCAGGCTTCCGCTGGCAGCTTGACCAAAACTCGCTAATAAAAAAATAACAAGGAAATCGCATGCGCATTCTTGATCGTTCCGTTTATGTTGGGCCATCGCTATATGCGCATTTTCCGGTGATCAGGCTTGACCTCGATCTAGGCGAATTGGAAGCCTGGCCGACCGGCAGATTAGGCACCGCTTATGTGATGAAATTGGTCGAGGCCTTGCCGAGTTTGCAGGAGCATGGCTGTTCCTATCGCGAAGCAGGCGGGTTGATTCGACGCATGCTGGAAGATGAAGGCACATGGCTGGGCCATGTGTTTGAGCATGTCGCGATTGAGCTGCAAAATATTGCGGGCGAGGATGTGACTTTCGGCAAGACGCGCAGCACCGATCGGCCCGGCATCTACAGCGTGATTTACGAATATGCGCAGCGCGATGAGGGCGTCGAAGCAGGTGAACTCGCACAGAAGTTGTTATGCTCGCTGCTGCCGCACAATTTGCGGCCTGAAAATTCCGTCCCGAAAGATTGGGATTGGCCGACCGCGCGTGATGAATACATACGTTATTCGCAACGTCGTGCGCTCGGCCCATCAACCGCATCGCTGGTTCGCGCCGCAGAGGAACGCGGCATTCCGTGGCTGCGGATGAACGAGCAATCGCTGATCCAATTGGGCTATGGTAAATGGCAGCAACGCATTCAGGCCACGGTCACGGGACGCACCAGCTATATTGCGGTTGAACTGGCGGGCGATAAAGAAGAGACCAATAAAATTCTCGCCGCGCGTGGCCTGCCGGTGCCGCGTCAGGAGCTGGTGCGCTCCGCAGATCGCGCCGTGACTGCCGCCAAACGCCTTGGCTATCCGGTCGTCACCAAGCCCTACAACGGCAATCACGGTCGCGGCATTTCAGTTCATCTGACCAGTGAGGCGGAAGTGCGGGCGGGTTTTGATGCGGCCGCGGAACATTCATCGTCCGTGATTGTGGAGACATACTTAACCGGCGACGATCATCGGCTGCTAGTGGTGAATGGTGAGCTCGTGGCCGCCACCCGCCGCACGCCGGGGCATGTGGTGGGCGATGGCGCATCGAGCGTTCGCGTGCTGGTGGACAAAGTAAATCAGGACCCGCGCCGGGGCATCGGTCATGCCAAAGTGATGACACAAATCGAGATCGATACACAAGCCGACATCATGCTCGCGCGTATCAATTTCAATGCGGATTCCGTCCCGGCGAAAGATCAAATTGTGATGCTGCGCTCCACCGCCAATCTTTCTACCGGCGGCACCGCGACTGATGTGACCGACGTGATTCATCCCGACAATCGCGACATGGCAGTGCGCGCGATTACCGCGATTGGGCTCGATGTCGGCGGCGTGGATTTTTTGATTCCTGATATTACCGAGAGCTATCGCACCGTTGGCGGCGGCATTTGCGAAGTGAATGCCGCACCCGGCTTTCGTATGCATGTGGCCCCTTCAGAAGGCACGCCGCGCGATGTGGCCGGACCGGTGATCGATATGTTATTCCCCGCTGGCACGCCGACCCGTGTGCCGATTGCCGGCATCACCGGCACCAACGGCAAAACCACCACTTCGCGCATGCTCGCGCATATCGCAAAAATGGCCGGTTACACGCCAGGCCTGACCACTACTGACGGCGTCTACATCGACGGTGAGCGCACCGTGGAGGGCGACATGACCGGCCCGATTGCGACGCGCATGGTGCTGGCTGATGCAAAAATTGATTTGGCGGTGTTGGAAATCGCGCGCGGCGGATTGCTGCGCGCCGGGATGGGCGTGCCGTTCATCAATGTAGGCGCGGTGCTGAATGTGGAAGCCGATCATTTGGGCATGAAAGGCATCGATACACTCGAACAACTCGCCGAAGTAAAGCGCATCGTGGTCGAGGTCGCACGCGATTGCGCAGTGCTGAATGCGGACGATGTGAACGTGATCAAAATGTCCGCCGACACCGAAGCAAAAAGTATTTGCTACGTGACCGTCAACCCACAGCACGCCGTGGTGCGCGAGCACATTCGCGCCGGCGGACGGGCCTGTGCGCTTGAAGCGGGCGTGAACGGCCACATGATTACGCTCTACGACAAGGGCGGCCACATCCCTCTTATGTGGACGCATCTGATCCCCGCCACGCTTGAAGGCCGTGCGATGCATAACGTGCAAAACGCGATGTTTGCGGCCGCGATGGCGTTTTCGCTTGGCATCAAGCTCGACGCGATTCGCCAGGGCTTGCGCACCTTCGACACCACCTTCTACCAGGCGCCAGGCCGCATGAATGTGTTTGATGAGCATCCGTTCAAAGTGATTTTCGATTACGGCCACAACGCCCACGCCGTCGGCGTCATGGCAGATCTGGCGCAGCGATTGGATGTGCAAGGTCGCCGCATTATCGTGCTCTCGGCACCCGGCGATCGGCGCGATGAAGATGTGGTGGCCATTGCTGAAACCGTCGCCGGAAAATTCGATCACTACATCTGCCGACGCGACGATTCGCTCAGAGGCCGTGACGGCGACGAAATCCCCGGCATGCTTGCGAAAGTGCTGCGTGCCAAAGGTGTCGCGGATGCCGCGATCAGCATCATTCCCGATGAACAAAAAGCAATTGACGCCGCCATGCACATGGGCGCGCAAGGGGATTTATTGTTGATTTTTGCGGACGCGTTGACAAGGTCATGGAAGCAAGTCACCAAGTTTCGGCCTGCGGGGGCAGAGCAGGCTTCGGTGGGCGCGGTTGGCGCAAAGAAAGATACTACGCGGGATATAGAGAGTGATTTTCAACGTGGTGCGGGGTTGAATGAAGCGGCGTTGGAGTCGGCGGGGTTTGTGAGGGACGAGCGGGGGTTGCGGTTTGTTAAGGAAAGTGATGATTGAAACCATATTGAGAATGAACGGAGCCGCAAAATTGGAGGGGTCGGTAAAGCGTAGTATGCCCGCGATGATTTTTTGCAAATCGCTACGACGCGTTGGAAGATGAAGTCTGCCCACCCCACATTAACTAAAATTTAGACTTCTCATGGAACCGACTTTCGCCAACCCCTTTTATTTTGTATTTTTTGCGGTACCTTTCATTGCGGCTATTGCGCACCGCAAGACAAAAGGCATTTGGCATCAAGCTGCTTTAGTCGCAGGGTATTCAGTTACCGGCTGGCTAATTCTCTTCATAGCAAGCTGGTACGCCGACCATATGTTGGCGAGTTGGTTTGAGAATCTGACCACTTCAACGCCCGAACAATTAGACCTTTTTAGCCGCGATGGCGCTTCAAAAACTGCGCTTCTTTTGTTTGGTTTGCCTATGTCGTTCGTGTACGTTTGTGGCGTGTGGTTGCTGTGTCGTATCGGTATTTTTGTTGCACACAAGCTTGTTAGCAAGTAACTATTGGCTGGTTTTATCAAGCCCAACATCAGCTCGCAATTTCATCGTAACAATTGCGACCTCAGCTAATGATCGCCTATCCATCAGGGTTTAATGCTTCGAGGCTGATGTCGATGTTGGGCTTGATAAAACCAGCCCATATCTACCGCAAACATAAACTCATTGCGCGTTATCAAAAGTTATGATTAAAACCAATATCAGCTTAAACTCCAAGATGTGCTTTTGAAAGGTCAGTTATGGAATTTACTGCGATATTAACCCCAGCTGTCGAAGGCGGATTTGTAGCTTTGAATCCGGAAACAGGTACAACGACTCAAGGTGAGACTGTCGAAGAAGCGTTATTTAATCTTCGCGAGGCTACAGAATTATTCTTGGAAGAGTTTCCGGTTCATATTGTAGGGCGCTCATTACTCACAACCTTCCAAATCCCTGCGCATGCCTAGCTTGCCTTTAGTCTCGGGCGCAGCGGCAGTTCGAGCACTTGAATATCTTCGTTTTGTGGTGGCCAGACAGCGTGGAAGCCACATTGTTATGCACAAAGGTTCTCAAGGCTACGTCGTGCCTAATCGTAAAGAAATTAAAATCGGCACGCTTGGCGGCGTATTCAAGCAAGCAGGCGTGTCCATTGAAGACTTCGTTGCTGCGTTAAAATCTTAGCGTACCGTTCAATTGGGCTCAATGCCCACGCAAATCTCTGTTTCAACCTTTTGTCTGCGCCCACCATTTTGTCCGACTTAAACACCCCCGAGCCCAACACCTGCTTCACCGATTCACGCCGCTTGACGGGGCCTAACCGCTATTTCGGCAGCACTGGCGCGGTGCTTGAGGCATTGGGCTTTTCCGCATCCGACGCAGCCGCTCATGAACGTTGGCGCGCGTCGGTGATTTCAGTTTGTTCCGCACTGGGTTGGGATAATCCACAACCGGTCGTGCGACACCACGCTAGCGGTACCCTTCTCGCTTTGGCAGCACCCCAAGATCAATTGTTTACCGCGACTGAAATTAACGAGTGGGCGTGGGAGCGAGCGAGTGGAGTTTTTTCATCCGGCGCACATGCAAATCGCGTTGATGTGAATGGCGTACCGTTCGACCCAATACACAATTTTGGAGATGATTTTGCGAACGTCGTCTCCACCTTCAAAGCGCGCGCGGCCGCCGAAAATAACTCGGCGCTGGCAGCACTTCGGGTGGCCGCACTTTCGCGCAACTTGCCGATATTTATTGACGATTCCCATGTCTCCATCGGCGCTGGCAGCGGCTCAGTGACTTGGCCACTGGCTGAATTACCCAACGTAGAAAACGTGCTGTGGCCGACCTTATACGACATTCCTATCGCGCTCGTCACGGGCTCAAATGGCAAGACCACCGTGGTGCGATTACTCGCGGCAATTTTGAAGGCGAGCGGCAAGTGCACAGGTTATTCATCGACCGAAGGGGTAATGATTGATGGCCGCGAAATTGATGGCGGCGATTTTTCCGGACCGGCAGGTGCGCGATTGGTGGTGCGGGATATGTCCGTTGAAGCCGCGGTACTGGAGACCGCCCGTGGCGGGATTTTGCGACGTGGCTTGGCGACCGAGCGCGCGGATGTCGCCGTCATCACCAATATCAGTGCAGATCATTTCGGCGAATATGGGATTGATAATCTAAATGATTTGGCGGATGTAAAACTGACGGTGGCGCGAACGCTTGGCACCGCAAGCACGCTGGTGTTGAATGCAGACGATCCGGTTTTGCTATCGCGTGCAGCGAACCACAAAGACGCGCAGACATGCAAGGTTGCGCTATTCGCGAGCGATGACGCGCATCCGGGCTTAGTTACTCATCGACAGGCGGGCGGTACTACTTGTGGAGTGGACAATTCTCAATTGATGTTGTCGCACGGCAACGATAGCGTTTCGCTCGGTGCCATTGCGCAAATGCCACTGACGATGAACGGTGCCGCCATTTATAATGTGGCAAATATTTCTGCCGTAGCACTTGCAGCAACCGCTCTCAATATTGCGCCACCCATAATCTCAGCGGAGTTGATGCGATTCGGTCGCGTCCGCACCGATAATCCCGGGCGACTTGAACGTTGGGACATTTCGGGTATGTCGGTGGTGATTGATTACGCGCACAATCCTAGCGGCCTTTCGCTGCTGATGAACGCAAGTCTGGAGGCGCGTTACAAGAGGCGCTTTAAGGGGCGTTTGAAGGCAAGTAAGGACCAGCATGAGGAAGTCCGAGGGCGCATCGGCCTGCTGCTGGGCCAGGCAGGAAATCGTGGCGACGAGGCCATCAAGCAACTTGCTGACGTGGCGGCGAGTTACCAGCCCGATCAAATCATCATCAAAGAATTACCCAGCATGCTGCGTGGCCGCGCAATGGGCGAAGTGCCCGCGTTATTGCGTGCGGCGTTGGCAGCAAAACAATTTCCAATCGAGCAACTCATGAGTGAGGCTTCGGAAGTTGAGGCGGCCAGACGATTGCTCGAATGGGCGAAGCCCGGTGATCTGCTTATCATGCCGATTCACCAGCAAAGCGCACGTACAGAATTGGTGTCGCTGCTGGATCAATTACAGGCGATGAATTGGCAGGCAGGTTCGCCGTTACCCAATACAGAACCCTAGCATTGGCCGAGCTTTTAGAGCATAAATGCTTCAATCGGCAAGCCAGTGCTTGTGTTTTATCTCTACACCGCAGCACATTGCAGCTAACGGCCGCTATTGGTATCGACGCGCTTATCCTCAATTGCCATCAGCTGCTCGCGCTCCAGTGGCACAAAAATCCACAACAGCGCGTAAATCAGCAGCCCTAAACCGTGCATCACAATCGCCAGCACAAACAGCAGGCGCCAAGACCATGCAGGAATATTTGTCATCCCCGCAAGTCCGCCGCACACGCCGCCAATCCAGCGATCAGATTTTGATCGCGTGAGTTGGTGCAAAGCCGACGGTGGACGTGGCGAATCGGACTTCGCGTAGCCGTCGAAACCCTCCAACACGCGTTTCTTCGCGGCCGTAAATTCCTCATCATTCAACGCGCCTTGCTCACGCAGGGTTTGAAGTTTTTGCAATTCGTCGGAAAGATTCATGGTGCGATTCCTTTACGCTTATTGATGGTGCTTGGGCAAAACTATCGAATCCTGACTTTAACTGACTCACCCTACTTCCCGGATAGCGGAGCGATCAGGTGCAGAAATCGGGGGCTGAAACGGCAAGTGCTGCGACCATGCGGCATCTATACACACCCACCAACGCCACCCTCATTAAGTCTCTCCTGTTTATATAAAAGCCTACAGCCCGGCTTCGGATTGAGTAACAACACAACCATTAACTGCGTCCTGTTCGAAATAAATCAATCTCATTTTTTTATCTTTTGCGCGCGCTGTGCATGCAGCGCTAGACACGCTGAATATTGCATGCAGCGCTTTGGCGGCGGATGTGGATTGAATTCACGCTCGCATCGGGCTTAAATCTGACTTAACTTGAAAGCGGCGCCACCGCACCCTTTTATGGCTGTCGTGGCGGCCGCAAATCGGTGCAATTCTCTGCAAAATAAAGCCTCTGCGCGTGATGCGACAGCATATTTTTAACGCTACTATTTCATTAGCATCTGTCTTTGACGGAAGCCTGTTGTTGATGGCAATAGCGCCGCAAAATAACTCCAAATTGACGATAAAGTTGAATCCGCAGACGAACAAGCCTGCCGCGCACGAAGCGTTATCACCGCCCGGCGAGCAGGAACTGATTCAAGAAATTGCGGCTTGTGTGCGGCGGCTTGATTTGGCTGGCGCGCAGCGTGGCTATGCGTTGTTGCTGCGCGTCACGAACAAACCATCGCTACTCGCACCCGCACAGTTTTCGCTCGGCATCATTGAGCAACGAGGGGGCAACCCGCAGGCAGCAATTGAGCTTTATTCATTGGCCCTCGCCACGGATAAACGCAATCCCCAGATCACGCCGCAACTCGGTTTTGCACATTTTGCGCGGGCATCACGGCTTGGGGCGGTTGCTCGTGGAAGCAAACTGGCAAAATGAGGCGCGGCACTACTTGCTCATCGGCATACGTTCAGCAACTAGCCGCAACCCATTCGCTTCGCGTGATGGCGCGTAAGAAAAAAAATCCTTTGCAGCGAATATGCACAGCCGGTGCATGGCTATTTGTTTATTGTTGAGAAAACAGTCCAGGCTACTATTTTTGCGGCCAGCTAATTTCATCCACTTGGCCGCAGGTTTCAAACAATGGTTTGCTGAACAGGAAGCCCTGCATCAGATGCACGCCGAGATCTTGCAGGTAGTTGCACTGTTCCGTCGTTTCGATACCCTCGGCGATGATGCCGATACCGAGTTCTTCGCAGATGCGGGTTACGCCGCGCACGATCGCCTGATTGGGTCGGCGTTTATCGATATTGCGGATCATTCCAATGTCGAGTTTGATGAAGTCAGGCTGAAATTCTGCTAGCAGATTAAGGCCGGCATAGCCGGCGCCGAAGTCATCAATCGCGGTCAGGAAGCCGATGCGCTGGTATTCGCGGAACACTTCAGCAAGCCATTTTCCATCGCTGATATGTTCGCCCTCAAATGTCTCAAACATGATGCGGTTGATTGGAAAGCCGTGGGCGCGCGCGGACTCAAGCGTGGTGCGGATGCAAACCTCGGGGCGATAGATGGCGTTCGGCAGGAAGTTGATCGATAGCGTCGTTGACATCTTCAATTGTGCTGCGGTCTTGATCGCTTTTACCCGGCAGGCCTGATCGAAGCGGTAGCGATTGGACTCAGTGATCTGCGACAGCACGCTCTGAGCCGATTCACCATTGGGGCCGCGCACGAGTGCCTCATGCGCAAAAATCTCACGCTTCTGCAGGTCGATGATCGGTTGGAATGCGTAACTGAACTTGAAAGGCAAGCGCTCATCATTGCCGCAATCGCCGCAAGGCATACCGTCCTGCTCCAGGATGAATTCGGTAGAGCGCAGTTTAATGTTCGTACTCATTGGTCGCTATTCGAGTTTTTTTCCGCGCGTGGTGTGCTGCCAGCCGTCTGGCCGCGATGTGTGATGCCAAATACAAGTCACAATCAAGCTGCAATTACACCATCAAAAAGCATAGGCCGCAGTGTTTCTATTACATACTATTTTAGAGTGAAAGCCGATGCGCTCCAAAATCTGCGTCAAGTCAAATCGCAGGGGGGCTATTCATAATTGCCGAACCTTGCATCTCGCAAATTAGGCGGGTAGACCTCTTTTACGCGCAAGCCCGTTTTCTACGACGGGGTTTACAAATACCTAGTGCATAGCGGTGCGACCGACTTAGCGGGGCGTGCAAATTGAATTCGATTGCCCAACTTCAACTTAATTTAGCTTTTATTGGCATCGATCAGCGCGAGACTTGCCGCTGGTGAGGGATGCGGACGATCTTTGATGAACGCGGCGATGGTAGGCAGAGGCATGAGTGCCCTGCGTGCAAGGCGTGCTATCTCGTTAAGTTTGAGTGCAGAAAAATCGCCTGCACAAATGGCTAGGAATTAAAGCGTAATCTGCGTTACCAACCAGCAAACTTCCTGACTGGCCTGTCGTGGCGTTAATTTATGGCTGGAGAAGCCCATATTCATTAGCGATACGATTTACAGAAAAATCTAAGTGAGCCAGCCGTATGGCAATGATCGTGGTGCTTTCAGCATCCGCACATAACGATAAACCGCGAAGATCGCAAAAATAATTGTTAGAGGTCCTGCCCAAACGTAGAGCGGTACTTTCCACACAAAAATGTTTGCAATGGCGAGCACCAGTCCGGCTAAAAATGTTCCAGACGAAAAAATAATTGTTCGATAATTGAATTGCCCGGCGTGAGCATAGTCTTTAAATACTAACGCCGCTGACAAGAAACCTGCGGCAATCGTGGGTATAAACGCGCTTGCAGACAGCCGCTCCAAATAGCCCAGCACGAACGCCATCACCAGAATGCCCGCGCAGGTAATGACCAGTGCCTGCAGCTGAAAGGTGATCAGACGTGACGCAAACCAACGATTAAATGCCGAGCCTGTGGGCGCGTGCGGCAGCAGCAATAGCAAGCCCTGTTCGCGCTTGCCCTTGGCCTGCGCCAGCGCCACACTGACGATATCTTGTGTACCAAGCAAAAAAATTGCCGCACCCAAGCTGACAACCGAGAGAATTTTATCCGGCGCGACATATTCACCACTGCTCGCTATTAGCGGTAGCATCAGCGACATGATGATAATTATACTGACAGACATATTATAAAGGATGCGCAACCAGTGCACTCTGGGTGCCATGCCGAACATCAGCAATTGCCTGGAACCCACTTTGCGTTTAAGCGCACGATCTATGATTGACAAATTTACGGTTGGCAATCCCAGCCAATGCTGAAGCGGACTCTCTATCGTGGCTGAGACACCGGTTTGTTTATAAAAAACGAGTGCATCGCGAATGCGTGCAGAGAATTTCTGGCGCGCCAACAGCGTTTTGTTTGATGCCCATAGCAAGCGATAAACAACGATCGCGAAAAATAGCAGCACAACCATCGCCACTAGAATCGGTGAATCTGCAAGCAGCATCAATAAAGGCGAAAAATCCTTATTTTTAGTGAAGAAAACTGGAAGGAGTGCTGCTGCACCAAGGATGAGCCCCGCAGCATATTGTGCTATCGCATAGGCGGCGAGTATGCACAGCAAAAACGCAAATCCTGCCCAATAAAGCAACCACTTACCGCCAACGACAAAACACAGGCTTGCCAATACCACCGATGTAAATAGCCATAGCACCGTAGTTGACAGTGCCAGATCCCTGCGTAACCCCGGCACCCACCGTAGGTTCGTCGGGGACCCGATGGACACCACCGTCCTGACATAAAATGTCCACCAACTGATTGCAATCAGCGCCAAACAAAAACCGATCCCGACCGACGCATACGTGATTGAAGTTTTTACGGCAATTACAATGCTGGCAACAAAACCCGATATGACAAGAAACCAGGTCAGTAAAACGTTTGCCAAATTTTTCTGGGCGGTGAACGCAACTGTCCAAACGAAGTAGATATTTTTCATTTGGTGATCTCGATAAATAGATCTTCCAACGTTACGCGCTCAACGCGAACGCCGTTTTTTTCCAATTCGCACATTTTACCCAGCTCAGTTTTCGTCAAACGCACCATTGAGTTTTGATAGCCCTTGGCGTCGTTGGTACGTGAAATTTCATTCGACCATGCGGCATTCTCAAGCACATGTGCTGGCCCGATGATGCGGCGAGTGTCTTCCGATATTTCATCCAGCGGCGCTTGCATCACTATTTTTCCGTCTCGCATAAATGCCACATTCATCGCAACCCGCTCGATGTCGCTGAGGATGTGGGTGGAAAACAAAATTGTGGTCTCCCGTGCAATCGCCCGATCCACCAGCTCGTGTAAAAATTCGCGACGGCCTGCAGGATCAAGGCTCGATACGGGTTCGTCCAATATCAAAAATTCAGGATCGTGCGCAATTGCGCGGATGATCGCGAGACGTTGCTTCTCGCCGCCCGATAATTTGCCGATCCGCACATTAGTCGGAATGCACCAACGATCCAGCAGCGCAATTACTTTTGCATCATCCCAGCGGGCATAAAATGCCTTGAAAAACGCCAGCATTTGCGTTGCCGTCATCCATTCAAACAGATCAGTTTGCTGTGGCACATAGCCTAGGCGGTTGCGAGCCGCATCGCTTAGCGAAGCGGGCGACTCACCAAATAAAGCGACGTTACCCAAATCAATATTGCGTAGACCCAACGCTGATTCGATTAGCGTGGTTTTGCCCGCCCCGTTGCGGCCCAACAGACCCAGTACCTGTCCCGAGGCAACCATAAAATCTAGTCCCTGCAATGCATATTTGCCCTGGACATGCTTAAAAACACCGTCCATTTTCAAGATAGTTTCATTCATGATTTCGCCTTCAATAACGATTCAAAAAGTTTTAATGCACTTGCTGTATCGACTTCAAGTTGCGCGGCTTCAGTCGCCGCGCGTGCCAAAGTGGGCCGTAACAGCGCCACGCGATCTGTTTTTGACCGGGCGCGATGGTGAGGTGCAGCGACCGCCATGCCCACCCCGCGTCGCCGCTCCAACACCCCTGCAGATTCCAACAAGCTATATGCTTTTGAGACAGTCATCGGGTTTATCGTCAGCGCAGTCGCGACCTCCCGCACCGACGGCATTTCATCCCCCGCGGCCAGTTGACCACCCGCGACCAAGCGTGTGAGTTGGTCAACCAGTTGTTTGTAAATAGGCTCGGTGCCGCCGGTGGTCACAGCGAACAGAGCGGCGGGTGGCGGTGCACTTCGGGGTGGCATGGTGTGGAAGTTTTCCTCAAAATTAGTGTATTAATACAATAATACAGTTACAAAAAAATTGCAAGTAACATTAAAGTCACTGAGCATGCTCAAATAAAAGTGGTCCGACTCTCATGGCGCAACCTTAAGCGCGAAGCGCATGACAATGCTAAATAAAAGAGTTGGCTGGTTGCCGCTGATTGCTACGATGTTGGTGCCGAAGCAATACGAATACTGGACAGACTGTGACAATTTCAAGCCGCTTTCTTCAATTGCCGCGGCCAGGCGGTGCGCTCTCAGCAATTGCCATTACGGCTCATCGATTGCACCATCCCGTTGAGCAGGTTGGGCGCGACTGGCAAGCTGCGCCAACCGTCAGTCGTCGACTTGTATTTACTGATTTGCTGGCCACTCAGCCCAAGGCGTTTACCTAGCCGTTTCGCGGCCAGAATCCGTTTGAAGCCTGCTCCAGCCAGCTCGGTTTGCAGAAGCTTTGGCCCCGCTTGACCGCCCCTGCGCCAAATTCGCCAATAACGATGTGTATTTGAATTGCCCGCATTGTGTTTTTTCATGGTGATGAAAGTAATGATCCATGCGGTCCGTTTTGGCGAACCCATTTCATTGGTTTAGTAGCCGATTAAACGGTCGAAGGTCCCGCACAAGTCGTTGGCCGGATTGATGCACCTTTGTTCGCTAACGCACAGACTTCTTGCCGTTGCCGCCGCTATTCTAAATTGATGATAAATTCAGCAGTATCGCAACTTTCCGCTGAGTCGGATCCTGGCGTGACCAATGATGCTGGCAACATGTTCATCCGCAGCATCGGAACGGCCCTGCCCTCCATGCGGTACACCAAAGCCGAGTGCCTTTTCGCCTTCGAGCGGTCGGAATGGTTCCATCGGCTGGATGCACGGTCTCACTTTATCGCGCGCACCGTGCTCAAGCGTGACAACGGCATCGAGGCAAGGCGTTTGGCAGTAAACACGTTGGACGAAGTGTTTCACATCGACCCCGACACGTTGGCTTTGCGCTTTCTTACTCATGCGCCCGAATTAGCCGCCACCGCAGCCAGCCGCGCGCTGACCGCCGCCGGGCTGGATGCGCAAGACATCGACGCCGTAGTGATAAGTACCTGTACGGGCTACATGTGCCCCGGCTTGTCGGGCCATGTGGTCGAGCGCCTTGGTCTGCGTGCTGACGTGCAGGCTTTCGACCTCGTGGGGCAGGGCTGTGCGGCAGCACTACCGAATATGCAACTTGGCCGCGCACTGCTCTTGTCGGGTGCATGCCAACATGTGTTGTCGGTTTGCGTGGAAGTCAGCAGTGCAGCGATGTATCTGGATAACGACCCGGGCGTATTGATCAGCGCCTGCCTGTTCGGTGACGGTGCCGGCGCTGCCGTACTGTCACGTGCGCCGGGCGCGGGGCGGCGCATCAAGTGGATAGACAGTGTCTCTTTCATAGAAACAGCCGAACGTGACGCGCTCAAGTTCGAAACCCGGCAGGGCATGCTTCGCAACGTACTGTCGCGCAAGGTGCCAGCACTTGCCGCCGACTACGCCCTGCGGGTACTGAACACGGTGTTACAGCGCGGCGGGTTACAAATCAGCGACGTGAACGCATGGATCATGCACGCCGGCGGGCGGGACGTTCTGCAGGAAGTAGAGCGACACTTTGAGTTGGACAGCGCCGACTTGCGCTACAGCGCGGCGATGTTGCGCGAATATGGCAATCTTTCCAGCGCATTTGTCTACTTTGTGTTGCAGGCCGCGTTGACGGACGACGCGCCGGGTGGGTGGTGGTGGTTATCATCTTTCGGTGCCGGCTTCAGTTGCCATGGTGCTCTGTTAAAAGTGCATTGATGACATCAATCGTGGAACGGCGATGCAAATGACTTTTTCCAGACTGGTGCTCCCTGAATTGCTGGACGGCCTGGAGGCACAGGATCCGGTAGCGCAGCGCTCGCGCCGCGACCTGCAACGTGTGCATCGCGTCATGGGCACTCGCAACATCTTGCTGCGCGCGCTCCGCGCGCTGCCAATCCGGCAGTCCCAAACGCCGCTGCGGATACTGGAGCTGGGCGCCGGCGACGGCAGCCTGATGCTGGGCGTGGCACGTGCACTGCAGGGCGAATGGCCCGAAGTAAAGCTGACACTGCTTGACCGCCAGCACTTGTTGAATGCGTCTACCATCGCTGAATACGCCCGTATCGGCTGGACCGCGACCGCACAAGTGGGCGACGTGTTCGACTGGGCTTTCGGCCAACACACAGCCGCGCCACCCGCGCACGCGCCGCCGCATTGGGACTTAATCGTCGTTAATCTTTTCCTGCACCATTTCCAAACGCCACAGTTGTCGACGCTATTGGCCGTCATCGCAGCACGAACCGAACATTTTGTCGCCTGCGAACCGCGTCGCGCCTGGCTGGCATGGGCCGGCAGCCACTTGATCGGTTTACTCGGCGTCAATGCAGTGACGCGCGAAGATGCCGTGCTGAGCGTGCGGGCCGGTTTTTGCGGCACAGAACTGGAGACGCTATGGCCAATGGCGGCGGGCCGGAGCTTGGCCGAGTATCCCGCGGGTCTCTTTAGTCATTGTTTTGTCGCGACGAATAATCCCGGCAAGCCGACCGGCACATCAATCGAAGCCGCCTGATGCAAACGCGATTTGACGCCCTCATTGTCGGTGCCGGGCCAGCCGGCTCCAGTGCCGCCATTCTGCTGGCGATGGCGGGCTGGTCGGTGGCGCTCGTGGAGAAGCAAAGCTTCCCGCGCCGCAAAGTGTGCGGCGAATGCGTGGCAGCGAGCAACCTGCCCTTGCTGGATGCCTTGGGGATCGGTGCTGAATTCATGGCGCAGGCCGGGCCTGAACTGCGCCGTGTGGCCGTAATGCGCGATCAGCGCTGCGTAACAGCCGACCTGCCCCCGGCAATTCATCCAAAACACGCGTGGGGCCGTGCGCTGGGTCGCGAAACGTTGGACACGCTGCTACTGAATCGCGCTCGTGCTGTTGGCGCCGTGGTTATGCAGCCTTGGGCAGTACAAAACATTAACGGTAGCGCAGGCGATTACCGGTGCTCGGTGCGCGAGGTCTCGTCCGACCGGACGGACCTGCTGCAGGCGCCGGTCGCGATTTTTGCCCATGGCTCGTGGGAGCCGTTGCCGGGCGCTCGCGCTGTCGAGCGCCGGGCACGCCATGGCAGCGATCTGCTGGCCTTCAAGGCAGATTTTGATCGAGCCACATTGACCGCCGGGCTGTTGCCGGTTCTGCTATTTAATGGTGGTTACGGCGGCATGGTGCTCGGACATAACAGCGTTGTCACAGTTGCCTGTTGCATCCGCGCCGACCGTCTGGCTACCTTGCGCCTCGCGGCACCGGGGAAGTCTGCAGGCGAGGTGGTGGAGGCGATGCTCATACGTGAATGCCAGGGAGTGGCCGCCGCATTGGAAGGCGCGCAGCGCAGCGGCGTGTGGCTGGCTTCTGGCCCGCTCGCGCCTGGCGTGCGCTTGCACCGCGACCAACAGATATTTCGCATCGGTAATGCCGCCGGTGAAGCGCATCCGCTCATCGGTGAAGGCATGAGCATGGCGCTGCAATCGGCGTGGCTGCTGTGCGCAGATCTGGTGCGCGCCAGGCAACAGCATGGCGTAATAGGCAGCGCGGCATGGCAAAGCAATGTGCATCAGCAATATGCTGCCGAGTGGCGCCGCCACTTCATGCCGCGGCTGCAGTTGGCAGCCAGTTTTGCCCACCTTGCCATGCGGCCCGCCGCTTCGGCCGCGTTGATTGCGCTACTGCGTCGTTGGCCGGCATTATTGTCGCGCGGCGCGGCGTGGGCCGGCAAGGCTCGATGCGCGGCGGATGTCACGACCGTCAATTCATTATTTTTACAATCACTGCCTGGAGAACAGCAATGACAACCACAGACCGCATTCGCGCCATGCTTGTGAAGGATTACAAGATCGACCCCGACAGACTCACTGCCGATGCGCGGCTCGAAGACTTGGGCATAGACTCCATGGGTTTGGCCGAGCTGATGTTCAATATCGAAGACGAATTCCACGTGACGGTGCCGGATGAACAAATTCAGCTTTCAACACTCGGTGACGTCGCCAACTACATTGATAAGCTCACGGCGCGAAACGACTCTGCGCCAGCGACGCCCACGGCAATGGCCGATACGGCGGCGAGCACGCGGGGGGTCAATACGCAGCCAGCCTCATGAGGCGCGTGGCGGTCACTGGCATCGGCATCGTGTCACCGCTTGGGCACACCATAAATGATTTGTTCGACGCGGCGCGCAATGGTCGTTCAGCTGTACATCGGCTCGAAATTGCGGGTGCCGAGCGGCTGGCGGGGCCGCTGGCAGCGACCGTGCAGTTCGACGGCAGTGCATTCTTCGAACCTGCTCGAGAGCGCCTGTTGGACCGCGTGAGCCAGTTTGCTGTCGTTGCGGCTGCGCGAGCCTTGGCAGACGCAGGCGGCGAACTAACCGACCACGAACGCTCCAATGCAGGTGTTTTCGTCGGCACCGGCATGGGCGGCACGCTGACCGTTGATAGCGGCTATGAAACTTTGTACGGCAAACACTCCGATCGAACCCACCCGATGATGATTCTTAAAGGAATGCACAACGCACCGGCCGCCTGGATTGGTATCGAGCAAGGTCTGCGTGGCCCTAACCTGACCTATTCCACTGCCTGCTCCTCGTCCAGTGTGGCGATCGGTGAAGCGTGGTTGCGGGTGGCAACCGGCACGCTGGATGTGGCCGTCGCCGGGGGCGCCGAAGCACCGCTGTCACTAGGCTCCCTGAGCGCCTGGGGGGCCATGCATACTCTGGCCAGCGTGGATACCTTAGACCCTGCCAGCTCGTGCAAACCGTTCGCCAAAAATCGCAGCGGTCTGGTGCTGGGCGAAGGCGCTGCACTGGTGGTACTCGAACCGTGGGAGCGGGCAACGGCACGCGGCGCGACCATACACGGTGAGCTGATTGGCTATGGCCTGACCACCGACGCCGGAAACATTGCCCGCCCAAGCGTTGACGGCCAGGCTGCAGCGATGCGCGCGGCGCTGGCAGCCGCGTGCATCCGTTCGGAGCAGATTGACTCCATCAATGCCCATGGCACCGGCACGCAGGCCAATGACAGTGTGGAGACAGGGGCCATCAAACTAGTCTTTGGTGAGCATGCGCGACGTATCCCGATCAGCGCCACCAAAGCACTTCACGGCCATCTGCTGGGTGCAGCCGGGGCGCTGGAGTTCGTACTATCTCTCCTCGCACTGAAAAATAACGTGGCGCTGCCCACCATGCACCTGCAGATACCCGATCCAGAATGCGATCTTGACTACGTGCCCAACGTCGCGCGAGTGGGCGCTGCGGGACGCACCATGCTTTCTAACTCATTCGCTTTTGGTGGAACGAACGCGGTCCTCGCGGTGCGCGCGGTTCACTGAAAGCGACCTGCTGCAGTCGCCGCGCTGGCCGTCTCCCGCCCCGACTAAACCTGAGCAGACGAGTGTCTCTTGCTTATTACCAAGATAGTTAATCCGGCCCGAGATTGCAGATGCCGATAACAATTCGTCGGTCAAAACGAAAACCCGGTTTTTGAGCACCATCCCATACACGAAACAGGCGGCCGATGTCCTGATTTACCCAATACACCGCCACCGCGCCACGCACTGGAGACGGTGTGATTTCTCTTGCGGTTAAAAAAGATAAAAGGCATGACGCCAGTGATTCCGCATGCTGCGGTTGAATCTTAAACCCAGCTTTCACCGCCAAAAAGCACCGCGATTGCAAACGCCAACACACAAGCCTGAAGCGTGACGCGATGCAGGGAAATTCCGACGTGTACCAAATGAAGATTTTCAACCGTTCTGTTTAGCCGCCGCGGTTGTGCGACCCTTTGCTTTTGATTTCGCCGACTTTTTGCGCGCATCGTCGGCAATATTGAGTGCAATCGCGACCGCCTGTTTCTGCGCCTTTTTTGTATTCGCGGGCTCACTGGTTCCAATCGTTGCGTGCTTCTCGTACTCATGCATCAAGGTTTTAATATTGCCGCTGATGGTCTTTGGGCCAGCACCTTTCTTTAGTGGCATCGCAATCCTTTCGTAAATAAAGATACAGGCACGGGTGGGTCGTATGCGCACATTTTGTCGTTAGCAGCAAGGTGGGTACTGGCGTGCAACTCAGAAGTCTACGAAAACAATTGTCCGCGCGCCGCCAGCATGCCTCGCAATTTCTTGTCGAACCAAGCAAAACCAGCGTAGGAAGTCGCTGACAGCAGATTGCGAGTGCGTCGTCTTTCGGGCGCAGGATTGCGCAACCAATACTATGGGCTGTAACCATCACCAGAGCAATCCATGACGCCACCGACCACCGCCGCAACCGCGAAACAAACCGTCATCGAGATTCGCAAAGGTCAGGCGCCACCCCCGCTAGCGCGAGATGAATTTGGTGCGCGCTTTCGTGCCGCATTTCTTGATCCGGCGTTTCGCCTGGAAGACCAGTCGATCGAGCGCCTAGAAGCAATTGCGTGGAATGCCTACATTGGAGGCCGCAAGACGCCCATTACAGAAAAAGCGGGTGCAGGCTATGCCGACCCCGATTACGATTTATCAAGCGAATGGGTGACCACAAAAAAACGCATTGATGATGCGGCGAAAATATGGGCTGATCCGGCTTCACGGTCTCGCGTATTGTTGATCTGCAGTTCTTCGCGCAACGATGGGACCTGTCCGGGCGAGATTTCAAAAACATTTCGCTTGAGCGAATATGCTCGTGAAATTCTGGAACAAGCAAACATCGATGTCGATTTTTTGGATCTCAGCCTGCTCACGTCAGAATATGGCCGGACCATCCACCCTTGCAAAGGTTGCGTTTCCACTGCGATGCCGTTGTGTCATTTTCCTTGTAGTTGCTACCCCAATCATTCGTTGAATCAGGTCAACGATTGGATGGCTGAAATTTATGAACGGTGGACGGCGGCGCACGCGGTCATCATTATCTCGCCGGTTTATTGGTATCAAAGCCCGAGTCCATTGAAGCTGATGATTGATCGGCTGGTGTGCGCTGATGGCGGCAACCCTGACCCCACATCCACCTCCGGTAAAAAACCCGAAAAAGCAAAAGCAATCGAAATGGCTGGCTGGAATTATCCGAAACATTTGTCGGGCCGCGTATACGGGTTGGTGGTGCACGGCGATGTCGCCGGCATTGAGGGATCGCGCCGATCATTGTCGGACTGGCTCGATTGGATGGGATTCATTGATTCAGGCGCACAGTCGAAGCTGGATCGATTTATTGGTTACTACGAACCCTACGCAACCAGTCACGATGCGCTGGATGCCGACACCGCGATGCAAGAAGAAACGCGCAACGTGGCGCGTGCCGTGGCGAAAACCGTTGTTGAATTGCGGTCAGGAAGACTGGACGCGGCGCAACCAAAACTGTCTCGACCACGACCGAAATAATTCAGCAGAACCTAATAAAACGTTTACCATATCCGCCATCCGCTTGGTGTTTGAAGCACAAATGGCTCGAGCAGAGCGCTGGTATTAGGATTTGAGTTAAGAGGCTTCTCAAAAACCATCTTTTTATCAGGTTACGATGTAAGCGTAACTTCTTTACGTCGCCGCGTCTGCATTTTCAAGCGCTTTGATGTGTTGCCTGAGTTTATGTAGCCAATGTTGCCTCGCGAATAAATCCCTTCTGCGTGGCTTCATTTCCATCCCCCAGTCGGCACTCGCTTGACAGCGGATGACACTTGGAAAACTGAACGGTTACAAGTTCCCGTCACGCTTTCGAGTTCTTCTCCATTCCCGCAAGCACCTTATCTAGGGTCAGCGGAAAATCGCGAATGCGCACGCCGCACGCGTTGTACACCGCATTCGCGATTGCAGCACCCGCGCCGCAAACCCCTAACTCGCCCACGCCTTTGATTTTCAGCGGATTGGTTTTGTCATCAACTTCAGCAATGAAATGCGCTTCGATCGCGGGGATATCAGCGTGAGCGGGAACGTGGTATTCCGCCAAATCATGATTTACAAAATAGCCATAGCGAGGATCGACTACCGCGTGCTCATGCAGCGCTGCGCCTACCCCCCAGATCATCGCTCCCGTGGCCTGGCTCTTGGCGGTTTTCTCATTCAAGATTCTGCCCGCCGCAAATACGCCGAGCATCCTGCGCAATTTGATTTCGCCCGTGTCGCAATCCACGGCGACTTCCGCAAAATGCGCTCCATACGCTTGCTGGGAAAACTTTTTATTCATTGCCCCCGGTTTGATTTCACCGGTCGCTTCAATACCATTTTTTCCGGCAAGCGCGGCCAGTGTTTCTGACTTTCCACCAGCCGATACGCGGCCACCTTCGAACAGCGCATCGCCGACCTT
>JAYVYF010000065.1:0-17744 GCA_043784585.1 Burkholderiales bacterium | reverse complement strand
GCCACCCTCGGAAAAGTCGTCATAAAAGATGCCGCCCACGCCGCGCTGCTCCTGGCGGTGCTTGAGGCAAAAGTAGTCATCGCACCAGGCCTTGAACTTTGGGTGCTTGTCCGCGCCAAAGGGTGCCAGCGCCGCTTTGCAACTGGCATGGAAGTGCACCGCATCTTCGTCAAAACCATAGTACGGCGTGAGATCCATGCCACCACCAAACCAGGTTGTTTCAACACGCTCACCGTCGGTATTCACACTTGCCGCGCTGAGCATGCGCACGTTCATGTGAACGGTGGGCACATAGGGGTTGCGCGGGTGGATGCAGCTTTCTGTATTGCATCTACCTTAACTCGCCTTCAACAAAACCAATACCGCCCCCGCACCGCCGTCGCCTGGGCCCGCATCGCAAAACGCCAATATTTCATCGCGCTGCGACAGCGACAGCCGCACTTTATTGCGAATCAGCGGCACGCCACCAGGCGAACGCGTGCCGCGCCCGTGAATGATGCGCACACATCGCAGGCCGTTGTGCCGCGCATGCGCTAAAAATTTCGCCAGTTCTTCGCGTGCCATCGTGGTCGTGTGACCATGCAAATCGAGTTCAGACTGAATCGCCCAATGCCCGCGCTTTAATTTTTTCAGCACATCGCGGCCCAAACCATTGCGCAGAAACGTGATGTTGTCACCCGTATCCACGTCGCCGTCCCAGCCGGACGTGTCTTTTAACAATTAAGAAGGCACAGCGGCTTCATCAGCCATACGTTGCGCAGCGATTGGTTTGGGGCGCGGCTTTTGCAATTCTGCGCGCGGCTCAAGCTTGATTGGCACGACCCCATCGGCGGCCATCTCGGCGCGGAAGAGGTCGTCTTCCTCTGCGGGTTCAGGCGGAGGTTTTAGTTTGGTCGGGCGCTTTGACATGGGTGTGGTTGAAAAATGTTGGCGAGAAACCTATGAAATGACGGGCAATTTAGGGCATTTACGCCTCAAAAGGTAAGCCATGCGGAGCGTTTGATTGACGAAATTTTAACCAGCGTGAGGCATCAAATTTTATCAGCGCCTAGTTGTCAGCTAGATTCCGTTCGCGAAAATTAAAAGCCATACCAGCGATGATCTCATGCTTGCGTCCTGATTTTTTGATAGGCCATACTCATGCTTGCAAATGCCAAAGCAATTCAAATATTCCTTCCCAATGGTGATCCGCGCGGTATCCGCGTTGCTGAAATTGCGACACGAATCGTACGAGTAGTTGAAGTGCCACGAAGTTTGGTAGGTGATTTCTTAGCTTTACCGGAAGCAAAGCAAGTAGGCATCTATTTCCTCGTAGGTGACGGTGATGAGGCGGAAAATCCGTTGCTTTATGTCGGGCAAAGCGGTGGGGCGGGTGATCGTATTGTCAGCCACAACAAAACTAAAGATTTCGGGAACCGTGCGCTTATTGCTGTGTCGCACACGAATAGTCTGACGCAAACACATGGTTTATTTTTAGAGTGGGTCGCCATTCGCGATGCTCTGGCAGCGGAACGTTACACGCTCGAAAACGGGAACGCCGGAAGCCAGCCGTATTCGCCCGCGCCGCTGCAATCCGATTGTGTTGAAATCCACGAGACCATCGGCACGCTGGTGGCGACATTTGGTTATCCAATATTTACGCCGCTCGCTGGCCGCGCAAAGAGCGTCATAACAATAGAGGCTGAGGAACGTTTTTACTGCAAAGCGTCGGGCTCGATCGGCGTTGGCCTATACACTGGAGAAGGGTTTGTGGTGCTGGCGGGTTCAATGCGGCGAGGCGAAGTTGTTGCCTCAATGAAAGGCACATTGTCTGAACGTTCGCGCAAAATACTGTAAGAAGCAGGTGTGGCAAAAATGGATGGTGGTGCATTTATTTTTTTAAAAGATCATTTGTTTGGTTCGCCGAGCGCTGCCGCCTTTGTTGTCACTGGCCGAAGCACAAATGGCAGGGTCGAGTGGAAAGATAAAAATGGACGAACGCTTGACGAATTGAAGCGGCAAGCTGGTTGAAGAGAGACGGCGAAACGCCGATCATAATTCAATGAAAATGATGAAGGTAGGTAACTTAAAACCTGCTCAAAATTCTTCCATACAATCGCAAAGTGAGCGCATAAGCTGCAAACGCAATGTTGCGGCATGCTATCGAGGCCGGCGGCGAGTTCTGTGGCCGCGTCGACAATCATGGCGGCCAACTCTATGGCGCGGTGAACGGCATTGAGCGCAGCAAGGCAGGACTGAGGCGTTCGCCACCGAATGCAACCTGCAAATGCTCTCATTAAACCATCGTGTCGGTGAAACAAGTTGCATTGCAATACAAAATTTACGCGAGTCTGGCAGCTATGGATGGGTCTGGAGGGGTAGATTTACCACTGCGATCACGAATATTGTCACTGACGCAATGAGTTGCAGGCAAACGCTATTTCATCCTGGGACGGCAAGTAATAGGGGGTGCGTCGAAAAAGTCGCTAGCCTAATGAATCGGCTAATCTGACAGCGACAAATTCGCCCACCATCAGGTCGAGTTTAAGCTCCACGCCTCAAGCGAGCACTGATAATAAAAACGTATTGCCGACGACTGCGGGGCCGGCACTTGATCGCATCCCGCGCCTGACGACCATTGCGCCTTTCAAAATACACATACACCCTAGTGCAATTTCAGCCACGGCTGTTTCGGTTTGGATTTCCTTGGTGCGCTGGCTTTCGCCGACAACCGAAGTCAACCAGCAGACGTTGTTCGTAAAGAAATGTTGTACCTCGCCGGCAACGTATCGGACTCGACGACGAGCGTTCCGCATAAACAAAGCCTTTGATCGGTCGGGAAAGTCTGCTCAAACAATATCGTATAAGCGGGTTAACGGCGTTTAAGTACCGCGCCTTGATGCCTGACAACGGTTCGTAAAAGCGGTAGGCATAGCGTTGCGCAACGATTGCTGCCAGTTCACCTTTGGTGGCAAGGTGATGATGAATACTCGGTCTTTTAATGACCACGTGTGTAGCAACATCTTCGTATGAGACGCCGTTGTGGCCACGTTTTTAAATCAATCTTTCAGCCGCGTCAACGAGGCGCCCAGCGGGTTAAGAAACTTCTAAAAAATGCGTTAGGCTAATAGTTCAGTTTCATCAGTGATCGGCAAGTGACCTGTTTTGACGAAAATTGTGCATCCCTCTGTGCTGAAGGGGCGATGTGAGCTTAAATGTGGGCTGCGCATCCATGTGCCAGCGGGATACTGTCCAAACTCATCCTCGAAAACGCCGTCGATGACGTAAATTTCCTCGCCTCCGTAGTGGCGATGGGGTTTGAACTGGGTTCCTGGTGCCCAGCGCACCAGTGCGGTATGTTGGGTACCGAAATCCGAAAGTGGCATCACCGACAGGCCCCGCACTATTCCAGGAGACCACGGAGTAGATTGCGTATCAACTACGGTACGCTGTTTGTCCGCAGGCTCGAGATGTCGTAATTTTACGAGCAGTGTACAACCCGTGTGGGAGTGCGGAGCATGTGAAGATCCGGGGGGGTTCTTGATGTATGTACCTGGGCCGAAATTACCAGACTCATCACTCAGCACGCCATCAAGAACCAGTATTTCTTCGCCCAAATCATGCGTGTGGCTCGCAAATTGGCTGTCGGGCGCATAGCGCACGACAGAGGTGGCCCGCGCTACTTCTGCACCGTCACGCTCGAGCAGTTTCCGTTGAATGCCCTTGGCTGGCGAATCGATCCATACCATCACATCCGACTTGACAACGACACGTTGATTCAAGTTTGAATTGAGTTGCATAAGCTGTCTCCGTTACCTACCGATTAGTAGATTGGTATTGAGGTTGCGCAAACTGCCCATGTCAAGCGCTACTTGCGTTCGTTCTTACTGTCGTAGCAGCTGGCCGGCTCATCTCAAAGATTCCAAATAACGGTCCGCATCCAGCGCCGCCATACAACCAGTTCCGGCGCTGGTGACGGCTTGGCGATAAACGTGATCTTGAACGTCGCCTGCCGCAAACACGCCCGGCACAGACGTTGCCGTGGCATCGCCTGACAGCCCGCCTTTGGTGATGATATAGCCGCCTTTCATTTCCAAATGGCCTTCAAAAATATCGGTGTTGGGCTTGTGACCGATTGCGATGAAGCAGCCTTTGACGGCAATGTCGGTGGTGGTGTCGGTTTGGGTAGATTTTACGCGTACACCGGTAACGCCTGTTTTGTCGCCCAGCACCTCATCAAGAGTGTGATTCCACATGATGGTGACTTTGCCTTCTTTTTCTTTCGCGAACAAGCGATCGACAAGAATTTTTTCCGAGCGGAATTTGTCGCGGCGATGAATCACCGTGACATGCCTGGCGATGTTCGATAAATACAGCGCTTCTTCCACCGCGGTATTGCCGCCGCCGACCACGCAGACATCCTGATTTTTATAGAAAAATCCATCGCACGTCGCACAGCCAGAGACGCCTTTGCCCATGAAGTCTTCCTCTGATTTGAGGCCGAGATACTGTGCCGAAGCACCAGTGGAAATGATAAGTGCGTCGCAGGTATAAGTCGCTGAATCACCGATCATCGAGAACGGTTTATTTTTGAAATCGACGGTATGAATGTGGTCAAAAATGACGTTGGTGTCAAAGCGTTCTGCATGCTTCAAAAAGCGTTCCATCAACTCAGGGCCCTGCACCCCGTCAGCGTCTGCGGGCCAGTTTTCTACATCCGTGGTCGTCATCAATTGACCGCCCTGCGCCATGCCGGTAATTAGCACCGGCTTTAAATTGGCGCGTGCAGCATAGACAGCAGCGGTGTAGCCAGCCGGGCCAGAGCCCAAAATAATGAGCGGATGGTGTTGGGTGGACATGTTCAACTTTCGTGATGTTAAATGGGTATTAAGGGTAGCGTGCAACGAATGAGACGCAGTTTAGCAAAGGTGGTTGTGGTAACTGATTGAATATTTATATGGGGACGATTGAGCGTCCCGCAAATTCAGCCATTTTTTACCGCTTGCGTAGTTCCACCGCCGGCGCATGATTGCTTGCCTTTTCATGATCCCGCGTGAATCAGGATGGCGCAGCAGTTATGCGACAATTGGGGCGGGCCGACACCAATGTTTGATACAAACGCTATGCCCGTGCCGTAAAAAGCACATGGGCGGCAACAGAAAAAAATGAAAAAATGAAATCCTTAGGAGTAATTATGCTACGTACTATCCCGCTTTTTAAAGACCTGACGGATGAAGATTTGCTGGTGATCAATGCTCACACTGTCGAAAAATCAGTGCCAAAAAATACGATGGTATTAACCGAAGGCACGGTGGGCGATTCTCTTTATGCGATCGTCACCGGTCGCGTGAAAGTATTCATTGGTGACGAAGACGGTCGCGAAATTATTCTGAAGTTTTTGGGGCCAGGCGATTTTTTTGGCGAAATGTCGATGATCGATAGTCAGCCGCGTTCGGCCTCGGTTTCTGCGGTAGAGCCCTGTGTTTTTCGGGTGCTCTCGCAAAATGGTTTTCAGGAATGTCTGGCTCGTTCGCCACGTATTGCCTCGCAGGTCATGCAGGCGCTGGCGCGTCGATTGCGCGAGGCAGATCGCAAAATCTCCACACTCGCCTTAATGGATGTATATGGCCGCGTCGCCAACACCCTGCTTGAATTAGCGATCAATCATGAAGGCAAATTGGTGGTGGGCGAAAAATTATCGCAACAGGATATCGCCAACATGGTCGGCGCGTCGCGCGAGATGGTAAACCGCATCTTGAAAGATTTATCCGAGCGCGGCTACATCACGATTGCATCAAAAACGATCACGATCCATGACGAGAAATTGCCACCGTCGTTTTAGTCATTTTTGAAGCGCTCACAAACGGTGAAGGCACTTTCAGCGACGTTATAATTGTACCCATGAGCGTTAATCCCCGACATCCTTCCAGCGACGCTGAACTCGCTGATAATTTTCCTGACGACGATCGGCCGGCGGCATCGCGGTTTCGTACCAGTCAGCGTTCCAGCCAACGCACTGGTGAACGCAACGGCGCGCGCGCCGCATTGTCATCAACTGAAACCCAGGCATCTGCGCGCCTTCCGAGGCTTTTACGCGAAGCTGGCTGGATTGCTTTTCTTGCTTTGGGCATTTATTTCGCGCTTATTTTTATTACCCACACGGGCACCGACGCGGGCTATTTTTTTAGCGGCAAAGGCACCGTCAGCGCCATCGGCAATGTGGTCATCAACAGGGGCGGCGTGACGGGTGCGTGGCTATCGGATTTTCTGCTTGGACTTTTTGGGCTGTCGGCATGGTGGTTTGTTGCTCTGATGGGTTTTGTAGTAGTACGTTTGTTTCGTCGCGTGGAATCATGGAGCATGTTCCATCGCCAGAACACCGTGATTGCACTGATGGGTTTTGTGGTGCTGCTGATATCGTCGAGCGCGCTGGAAGCGCTGCGTTTATATAGCCTGAAAGCGGCGTTACCCAATGGCGCGGGCGGCTGGATCGGCTCTGGCATCGCCAATGGTTTTGAAACTGGACTGGGCTTTGTCGGCGGCACCGTTTTGCTGCTGGCGCTGTGCGCTGGCGCATTCAGTGTTTTTACCGGATTGTCATGGATTCGATTGTCTGAAAAAATCGGGGCTGGTGTGGAGGGAATTTATCACCTGATCCGCGGCAGGATCGAAGCCAAACGCGATCGCGAAGTCGGCGAACAAGCCGTTGCCGAACGCGAAGTCAAGGTCGAAGAATTCAAACGCATTATCGAAGATCATCCGCCGATTCGAATTGAAGCGACCGTGCTGGAAGTCCCGCAATCGGATCGCGTGGTTCGCGAAAAGCAGCAAACCTTATTTGCCGATTTGCCTGATTCGCCATTGCCGCCGCTGGCGCTGCTCGATCCGCCCGACAAAGTTGTGGAGCGTCCATCGGCTGAAACGCTTGAATTTACTTCGCGCTTGATTGAACGCAAATTGATGGATTTCAATGTTGCGGTAAAAGTCGTGGTAGCGAATCCTGGCCCCGTCATTACGCGTTATGAAATTGAACCCGCAGTCGGCGTAAAAGGCTCAACCGTGGTGAATCTGGCGCGGGACCTAGCGCGCGCGCTATCGGTGACAAGCATTCGCATCGTTGAGACGATTCCGGGAACGTCGCACATGGGCCTGGAACTACCGAATCCAAAACGCGAAATTGTGCGTCTTTCGGAAATTTTGGGCTCGACGGTGTATGGCGATATGAACTCGCGCCTCGCCAGTGCGATGGGTAAAGATATTGCGGGTCGCCCGGTGGTGGTGGACTTGGCGCGGATGCCGCATGTGCTGGTCGCGGGCACTACGGGATCGGGCAAATCAGTCGGCATTAACGCGCTGATTTTGTCGCTGGTTTATAAAGCGACCGCGAACGAAGTGCGCCTGGTCTTGATCGACCCGAAGATGTTGGAATTATCTGTTTACGAGGGCATTCCGCATTTGTTGGCGCCGGTCGTGACCGATATGAAAAACGCCAGCTATGCCCTGAGTTGGTGCGTGGCGGAAATGGATCGCCGCTATAAATTGATGTCCGCGATCGGCGTGCGAAACCTCGCCGGCTACAACACCAAAGTACGCGAAGCCAAAGAAAAAGGCGTGCCGCTGACGCATCCGTTCTCGTTGACGCCGGACGCGCCAGAGCCGCTTGAGCCGTATCCGTTGATTGTGGTGGTAATTGATGAATTGGCCGACATGATGATGGTGGTCGGCAAAAAAGTGGAAGAGCTGATTGCACGCTTGGCCCAGAAAGCGCGCGCCTCCGGGATTCATTTGGTGCTGGCAACCCAGCGCCCGAGCGTGGACGTGATTACGGGGCTGATTAAAGCCAATATTCCGACGCGCGTTGCGTTTCAGGTATCGAGCAAAATCGACTCCCGTACTATTCTAGATCAGCAGGGCGCGGAGGCCTTATTGGGGCAAGGCGACATGTTGTATCTGCCGCCAGGCTCCGGCATGCCTATGCGCGTGCATGGCGCGTTTGTCAGTGATGCAGAAGTACACCGCGTGGTTGAATTTCTCAAACGTCAGGGCGAACCGCAATATATTGAAGGCATTTTTGATCCACCGGAAGAAGCGATGCTTGACGGCGGCGGTGCAGGTAACAGCGGCGGTGGGGGTGGTGAGGGTGACCCGCTTTACGATCAAGCGGTCACGATTGTGCTGCAAAACAAAAAAGCTTCAATTTCACTGGTTCAGCGCCATCTTCGCATTGGCTACAATCGCGCCGCGCGGCTGCTCGAAGACATGGAAAAATCGGGGCTGGTGACGTCGATGCAGTCAAATGGAAATCGCGAAATTATTGCGCCTAATCGGGAGCACTGACGCTCTGTTAAGGCCGCAGTTAGGATACAGCCGAGGCTACACATTAACGCTGCTTGCTTTCAATTTTTGTCATTCAGTCAGCCCGTTTTAACGACGTTGCGTTATTCGGTTTGCCAGCAGGGTCGCCAACGGGTTTAGCAACGGTCCCAATATTTATTTCTCTTCAAAGCAAAACTTCCCATGAAACTTATTTGCAAAATCACCGCGCGCTTGTTTTCAATCCTCATGGTTGCAATAACTCCCGTGATACCAAGTCTGGCGCACGCCGATGCGATGGAGGATTTTCGCGCCTTCATGACTGGCGCCCAATCTGCGCGAGTTGAATTTTCGCAAACGGCGTTCGATGCGAAAGGCAAAACCACACAGCAAACAAAAGGCACGCTGGCGTTTTCTCGCCCTGGCAAATTCCGCTTTCAGTACGAAAAGCCCGCGCAAACCATCGTCAGCGATGGCAGCAAGGTATGGTTTTTTGATCAGGATTTGAATCAGGTCACGATCCGAAAAGTGGAGAAGGCATTTGCCGCGACACCGGCCGCACTATTAGCGGGCAAGGCCGAGGTTGAAGCCGCGTTCACATTGGTGGCGGGCGGGGAATCTGAAAACATGGGTTGGGTTATTGCCGAGCCAAAATCCAAGGAAGCGGGTATTGAGAAAGTTCGGCTGGGATTTATTAAAAATCAACTCAGCGCAATGGAATTATTTGACGCATTCGGGAATCGTACGCGGCTCACATTCACCAAGCTTGAGCGCAATGCCAAGATTGATGCAAAAGAATTTACGTTCGTGCCGCCCAAGGGCACCGATGTGGTGTCAGAATAGGGTGGGTCGGATCATCAAACCCTAGCATTAGCAAGGCACAGCAGACATTTTTGTTCGTAACGGCAATCAGGGCGGGGCTTCTAAAAACCGTCATGCCTAACCCGGTCTTGCGGATCACCTGCTTTCGGGATGTAACGAAACGCGATCAACAGCAGATTTTCAGCGAAAACTTCTGGGCATGACAACGCAGAAGTAGCGACTTATGGTTATTCCGCCACTGCTTTTGGCAGGCGCTGCAACGAGCCATCATCGCCAATCAGCCGCTCGATTCTGGCGTATACCTCGGCGCGGGAAAATGGCTTTTTCATGAAGTCATCGGCGCCAATCCGCTGCACGTAAAACTCTTCAATCGCGGCTTCGTTGCCACTCATAACGATGATCGGAATTTCACGCGTGATTTCGTTTTGACGCAGCTTGCGCAGCGCCGTAAATCCACTCATTCCCGGCAAAATAAGGTCGAGAAAGATGATGTCTGGCATATCATTCATCGCCATCTGAATACCTGTTTCTGCTTCCAGCGCTTCGAGAACAATATGCTTGCTTTGCCGCGTCAGCATGTTGCGCAGCGCGGCAATAATGGTGGGCGAATCGTCGATCACCAAAATACGCGTCCCCAGATGTGGGTCCTTGCGCGGTTTGGTGCGGCGCTCGGGTTGATTGTCGTAGCTACTGTTGAGTGCGCCGGGTGGACGTTTGAAAAAACTGAAAAATCCCATTTGTTCTATCCCTTTATTTTTACTGATTTCCGGTTTAGCAACGACGACTAAAGGGAATTAAAAGCATTGCGATCAGGCTGTTGATAAATGCGCGTGTAAGCAGCATAAACCGACGGTGTAAGACCGTAGTGTGAATGAACAGCGAATAATTTTCAAACGCACATGCTGCTTTTATTTTAAATAATACGGTGCAGGCGGGGCGGGCTATTGAGAGCAAAAGAGTCTTAAGGTGCGCGCTGGTGTTTGAGTTTGCTTTTTTTATTTCCGGCGGCTAAGCGGCACAAAAAATCTCTCGCGTCAGGCTGATCATTTTCAGAATTCGTGTATCGCCAATCGCGTAGTACATCTTGGTACCGTCACGACGACCATTAATTATGCCGCAGGCTTTCAGAATGCGAAGGTGCTGCGAGATGTTGCTTTGGGTGGTGCCAACGGCATCGACGATCTCTTGCACAATCAGCTCGCCAGATGACAACAAACAGAGAATTTTTATCCGCATCGGATGAGACATGGCCTGCATGGCCAAGGCGGCTTGCTCAATATTTTCTGATTTGCCGATCAACGCAAAAATATCCATCGGTACATCGTCTACGGGCAGACTTTTTTTCACTGTGATTTTTGTAATCAGCTTGATTGCGTTGTCATTCTCGGTCGCGGGGTTTTTGGTTGCGACGTTTACCATGATTTTTTATGAGATTAGAAGTTAGATGTCGAGCTTACTTGACACAGTTCCGGATTGTCTATTAGACTTCGCTTATATTAGCAATAACTAATATAAAGATTTGCAGGAACAGTGGCTCCGTTACCTACACAAAACGCATCAAAACGAATGCGCTGCAGCATGATCGTATGACTGGCTGGAGGAGATTTTAGTGGCAAAAGATTCACGAACCAGCGATGGTTTAGATGGCGCATCGAGTTGCGCTCCCTTAACGTCCGGAAAGCTGGCGGCGTCCCCGGCGCGGGGCCGCCTCGTACGTGCGCCGGAAGGCTTTTTGAGCGATATGCAGATCGCCGATGTGGCGGCGGGCCGTCGCGATTTTCTTAGAAATGCTTTTGTTTCGGCGACTGGCGCCACGACGTTGCTTGCAGGCATGCCAGCGCGGGCATCAAGTGCATTAAACGCGCAAGCTGCGGGCGACCCTAATATTCTTGAACTACCCGAGCACTCCACAGGTCTTGGCCAGGGGGTGGCGACACGAGGCTACGGCGTGCCCTCGGTGTGGGAGCGCAATCTGCAACGTCGTGAGAGCCCGGGCTTGACGCGAGTGCCTGCGGCGGGGGTGTCGTTTACGCCGCTACAAGGGTTGTTTGGCATCATCACACCAAGTGGGCTGCACTTCGAGCGTCATCATCAGGGCTGGTGGGATATCGATCCTGCAAAACATCGTTTTATGATCAATGGGCTGGTTAGAAACCCCAAGGTTTATACGATGGATGATCTGATGCGGCTGCCATCGGTTTCGCGAATGCATTTTATTGAGTGTGGTGCGAATACCGGCATGGAATGGGGCAATGTCGCGGTGCCGACCGTGCAGTATTCGCACGGCATGATGAGCTGTTCCGAGTTCACCGGTGTGCCGTTGTCGGTGCTGCTGGACGACTGCGGGTTTGACAAGATAAATGGCAAATTTATTCTTGCCGAGGGTGCGGATGGATCAGGCATGACGCGGACGATTTCGATGGCGCGCGCGCTGGATGACTGCATTGTTGCCTATGCGATGAATGGTGAAATGCTGCGCCCAGAAAATGGCTACCCTCTACGTTTGGTGGTGCCCGGTGTTCAAGGCGTGTCATCGGTGAAATGGCTGCGGCGCATTGAGGTTGGCGATATGCCTTATGCGACCAAGGACGAGACGCTGCACTATGTCGATCTGATGCCAGATGGCACCCATCGGCAGTACACCTCGATTCAGGAATGCAAGAGCGTAATCACCTCGCCCTCCGGAGGGCAAAAGCTGATCGACAAAGGTTTTTTCAATATCACCGGACTGGCCTGGTCAGGGCGTGGAAAAATCAGGCGCGTGGATGTGAGTACCGATGGCGGGAAAAATTGGCGCACCGCCAAACTCGAAACGCCGATTTTGAGCAAATGCTGGACGCGCTTCAATATCAGTTGGAATTGGGATGGTGCGCCGTCTATTTTGCAAAGCCGGGCGATTGATGAAACGCTCTATGTGCAACCAAAACTGAATCAGTTGCGAGAGGTGCGAGGGCGTCGCTCGATTTACCATAACAATGCGATTCAAAACTGGCGCGTTGCTGAAAGTGGGGAGGTGGGCAATGTTCAGGTTTCCTAGGTTGCGCCGCGCACTCAATAATCGCGGACGAAACAATTTGGAGCAAAGCAACGAACGCAAGGTGTGCGCAAAAACGGCTCGGCGTGATACGGTTATTTTGCTGCTGATATTGTTGTTTGCACCGCTGTCTTCGGTCGCCGGCGAAAAATTTATCGGTGTCGGTCGTAGCGCCTCGCCGGCAGAGATCAAGGCATGGGATATCGATGTGCGCGCCGATTTTAAAGGCTTGCCTGTCGGCTCAGGATCGGTGGACAAAGGCCAGCAGATTTGGGAATCGAAGTGCGAATCCTGTCACGGCACGTTTGGCGAATCCAACGAAGTTTTCACGCCAATGGTGGGTGGAACCACCCAGGCCGATATCGCCAGCGGCCATGTGGCGACTCTTAAGCGGACAGATTTTCCGCAGCGCACGACGTTGATGAAGTTATCACAACTCTCAACGCTGTGGGATTACATCAATCGGGCCATGCCCTGGAACGCACCGAAATCGCTGACCACCGATGAGGTTTATGCGGTCACCGCCTATATTTTGAACTTAGGCGAAATTGTGCCTGCAGGCTTCGTGTTGTCAGATAAAAATATTCGTGAGGTTCAGATGAAACTGCCGAACCGTAACGGCATGGTGAAATTTAACGGGCTGTGGGATGTCGATGCAAAAGCGGATGTTAAAAATACGGCGTGCATGAAAAATTGTGCGCTGGCATCAGGAACTGAACCGCGGGTCACATCCTCGATACCTGATTTTGCGCTTAACCATCATGGCAATCTGGCCGATCAGAATCGCCTGGTAGGCGGTGTCCGCGGTATAAATACTGGCGGCGCGGGCAGTCAAATGGCGCAAAATAGTGCGCAAAATAAAGATGCTGCGGCACTTGAATCCGCTGAATTGGCCAAGAAATACTCATGTAGTTCCTGCCATGCGGCTAGCAGCAAATTGGTCGGGCCGAGTTACGCCGAGATTAGCCGCAAATATAAAGGCGACAGTTCTGCTGTAGTCAAGTTAATGGCGAAGATACAAAGCGGCGGCTCCGGCGTTTGGGGTTCGCTGGCAATGCCGCCACACGCTAATATCAGTGAAGCGGATTTGCAGGCGCTGGCGCAATTGAGTTTGTCCGGAGGGCACTAGCGGCAACGTGGTTGGATGGTTAAGTGTTGACTGGCTGATGGGTTGGTGACGAAGCCAAGTTTAGAGATTGCATTTGAGTTAAGAGTATTATTTAAAGCCAAGAAAAAGCAGTTCGCGTAATTTTTGTTAGGAGAAAATATGAACAGACGTGACGTATTAAAAACATCCGGTGGATCTGTGGCGATGGCACTTGCCGCATCAGCCGGCCTGCTGACGGTAAAATCGGCTGCAGCGGAAGCGTGGAACAAGACCGCGTTTGAAGTTAAAAGTCTCAATGATGTTGTGAAGGCGATGGGTGGCGCGTCTGCTACCGAGTCAAAAGATATTTCGTTTATAAACGCGCCTGATATTGCGGAAAACGGCGCGGTGGTGCCAGTCGGCGCGACCAGCAAAATTCCTAAAACAGAGTCCATTTCCATTCTGGTGGAGAAAAACCCGAATGCGCTATCGGCAAGCTTCACTATCCCTGAGGGAACCGAACCGACGATCAGCACCCGCGTCAAGATGAGCCAAACCTCGAATGTGTATGCGCTGGTCAAGGCGGATGGAAAATATTTTTATGCGGTTAAAGAAGTGAAAGTAACGCTAGGTGGATGCGGCGGATAGGTTTTGCTTCGAAGCTGCATGAATTAAACAATAGCCTTTACCGCGCCGGAAATTTAGGAGAGAAAAATGTCTGATCCGATGAGAATTCGTGCCCAATTGATGGGTGATAAAGTGGACGTTCGTGTTTTGATGGCGCATGAGATGGAGACTGGCTTGCGCAAGGACACTGACGGTAAAACAGTACCGCCGCATTACATCCAAAGCGTTAGTGCAACCTGCAACGGTAAGACTGTTTTATCGGCGCAATGGGGCCCGGCTGTGTCTAAAAATCCCACGCTCGCGTTCCGCTTTGCCGTTGCAACCACAGGTGCCAAAGCGGGCGATAAAGTCATTGTCATGTGGGTGGACAACAAGGGCGAAAAGCGCAGCGACGAAGCCGCTATCACTGTACCGACCTGAACCGTACCAACCTGACCCCTCGGAGCTCATATGCGCTCATTGACCAAATCAACTGCCCATTTTTCCACCATTCTGCCGACCATATTACTGGCGACTTTGGTCGTATTGATAATGCCCATGCAAGCTCTGCAAGCTTCGCCGAGTACATCTAAAGCTGACATAAAAGACTTGCGAAAAGACGAACCCGTGAAAGTCGTCTATCACGTCAGCGATGGCGTTGATCAGGCGACCGCAGCCTTGCGAAATATCCGTAATCATTTGTTTGCCGATCCTTCCGTAAAAATATCGGTGGTGACACACGCAAACGGTATTGATTTTTTGCTTGATGGCGCTAAAGATAAAAACGGCAATTTGTTTGAGCCGAATGTGCAAGAATTGGTAAAGATGGGCGTTGATTTCCGGGTATGTAAAATTACGCTTGAGCGTCGCATGATTGACCCCAAACGTGTGATTGAAGAGGCCAAGCTCGTACCGAGCGGGGTGGCGGAAGTGGCGAGACTCCAGGCCAAAGAGGGCTACGTTTATCTCAGACCGTAAAGCTGAAGTATCCGGTATGAAACATTATGTAACCCGTCCAGCGCCAGCGGTGGGCCTTAAGCGCGGATCGGGTGCGGCTCAGCGAGTAGTGATGCGCTATTTGAAAATATGCGCATCACTCAGCAACACACAACACGCAGCACGCATCGCAATATAAAAACGACACAAAATAGTGATTTATCAAATCGGAGGAATGATGCGCAACCATTTTCTTGCGGGCTTGAGGTCGGCCTTGACGTTAGCTCTGATTCTTGTGGTGTCTCCGGCAGGCGCACAAACCAGCGAGCAAACGCTCAAAGAAATTGAGCGCTATCGCGCGGCACTGGCTGATGGCAACCCTGCAGAATTGTGGGAAGCGCGTGGTGAAGACCTTTGGAAGCAAGCGCGTGGGCCGAAAATGGCCGCGCTCGACCACTGCGATCTCGGCTTGGGAGCGGGCGTGGTGAAAGGTGCTTATGCGGTGTTGCCAAAATATTTTGCTGATGCGGATCGAGTCATGGATCTCGAATCGCGTCTGGTTTATTGCATGGTGAACTTGCAGGGGTTCACAGCAGAGCAAGCTAAAAAAGATCCCTTCGGCGGCCCTAATAAAAAATCCGATATTGAGGCGCTGGTGGCATTTATTACTGCGGCTTCGCGCGGCACTAAAATGAACGTGGCCGCTTCCCATCCCAAAGAACAGGAGTATTACGAGTTGGGCAAGAAAATGTTCTTTCATCGCGGTGGACCACATGATTTTTCATGCGCAAATTGTCACGGCGCAGACAATCAACGGATTCGCCTTCAAGATTTACCCAATCTCTTGAAGCAGTCCGCAGCCCAGAGCGCATACACCTCATGGCCCGCATATCGTGTGTCGCAGGGTGAGCTCAGATCGTTTCAGTGGCGTTTGTTTGATTGTTTCCGTCAGCAGCGTTTTCCAGAGCTCGTGTTCACGTCCGATGCTTCGGTCGCGCTCACCATGTTCCTCGCAAAAAATGCGAATGACGGCGTGTTAAGTGCACCCTCTATCAAACGTTAGCCAACGTTTGCCGGCGATAGGTCAGGTTAAACAAAGTCCGAGATGGGAAAAGACATGAGAGTTAAATTTATTTATTCGATGGCACTAGTGTTGATCGGTGGGTTGGTCATTTCGGGCTGCGCGGGGGTGAGCGAGCAAAACGATTCGGCCAAGAATGCGGCCAGGGATGCTGCAATCAGGGAAGCTGCTTTGGCGATGATGCAGGCGTCGTTCAAGACGCGTGGACAAGCATCCGTGGATCGCTTGATTCAGGACGAGACCCAATCGCTGTGCTCGCAGTATCAAGATAATCCCCCCAAAGAGGTTCGCGAAAAAATTGAAGCGCTTAATCAAAAGCTTACGCTGTTTCCAGCGGATGGCGTGTTGCTGGGCGATTGGAAAGAAGGCGAAAAAATTGCCCAGTCCGGTGTGGGCAAACAATTCACCGATAACCCTGAGAATGCAGCGGGAGGCAATTGCTATGCGTGCCATCAGTTAACCAAAGCGGAAGTTTCGTATGGCAATATCGGGCCGAGTCTTTATAACTTTGGCAAAGTGCGAGCCTACGCGCCTGAAATTGCAAAATATGCTTACGGCAAAATTTACAACGCTGAAGCCTACTCGGCCTGCTCAAACATGCCGCGCTTTGGCCACAGCAATATTTTGACGCCGCAACAGATCAAGCACGTGGTGGCACTTCTGATGGATCCAGAATCGCCGGTCAATAAATAGACTGCATTGAATGCATAAGAGCGACGTTTGAAAATTGATATGATTGCCAGCCGAAGCGAGCCGCTGGCGGGTCCGCTTTGCGTCAAGATGTTGATTGCATCCACGCCATTTCTAACGCTCCTCGCGCTTCTCTCATCGCCCGTTTTTGCGGCAGACGCGCCGACCTATACCGTCAGAATGATGGTGCCTGAAACCGCGCTTAAAGCGGCGCAGGCTGCGCTTGCAAAGTGCCGTAAGTCCGATTTTCAGGTGGCGGTGGCAGTGGTGGACCGAGCCGGCTTGGTGCAGGTGCTGCTGCGTGATCGATTTGCTGGCGCACACACCGCTGATACCGCCATCAACAAAGCATGGACCGCAGCGAGTTTCAAGCAGCCATCTTCAGACCTAGCCCGGGAAACTGAGGCCGGTAAGTCGATGAGTGGCATTCGGCAACTGCCAAGAGTGGCGGCGGTGGGGGGTGGCCTGCCGATTGAGGCTGCGGGTAATCTTCTGGGCGCAATCGCGGTATCGGGTGCGCCCGGTGGTGAGGCGGATGAAGCCTGCGCCGCCGCCGGCATCAAGGCGATTTCTGACGATATCGAATTTCAATAATGGTAAAAATAATGTTGAGTCCATGTCCAACTTAAATCGTCGCGAATTTATTCAGCTATTGGCCGTGGCGAGTGCGGGTGGCTTTGCGTTGGATCATCGAGCCACTCTGGCCGCCACCGATAGCACCCAAACGGCGCAATCGGCCGCGGCGATGTATGACATTCCGCGCTTCGGTAATGTGCATTTTCTACACATGACCGATTGTCACGCGCAACTCATGCCCAGCTATTTTCGCGAGCCAAATATGAATCTGGGTATTGCGACCGCTAGCGGTCGCGCACCGCATTTGGTTGGCGAAAAATTATTGAAAGCATTTGGAATTGCGGCAGGCTCGCGCGAGGCGCATGCATTCACATTTCTGGATTTTGAAGTGGCCGCACGCACCTATGGAAAAATCGGCGGCTTTGCCCATTTGGCGACGCTGGTCAAGCAAGTCAAGGCGTCGCGACCTGGCGCGCTGTTATTGGATGGCGGCGATACTTGGCAGGGCTCTGGCACCGCGCTGTGGACCAAAGGCCAGGACATGGTGGACGCGAGCCTTGAACTGGGTGTGAATGTCATGACCGCGCATTGGGAAATGACCTTGGGCGACAAACGTGTCA
>JAYVYF010000064.1:0-5235 GCA_043784585.1 Burkholderiales bacterium | reverse complement strand
GCATGCGTAAACGTTCCCATTTCTACGGGGTGGTCGATAAGCTCGTCATAATTTGACGCAAAAAATTTGCCAAACGCCCGAACCTCTGACCCCAGCACTTCATCCCAGGCGCGTCTTTCAACACCGTCGCTGGTTTCACCTTCAATGTCACCTTCGTCGCGTCCGATATTGCTGCGCCCGTTGCCCATAACGGCAGGGTCGGCGCGATCAACAAAAGGTTCATGTCGCAGCTTTCGATCTGGAACGAGCATCCCCTCGGCGCCCATCGGCGCGAGCGCGGTAGCGATGCGCCATTCCGGGTGTTGGTCATGCGCCAGAATCTCGATTTCACAAGGCTGGCTGCGCATGCCCAGCGGCAGCAAAAACACGCTTGTGCCATTAAAAAACCCGTGAGTCTCGTCCAGATGCGCCCCACGCACGCTCAAATCCCACGCGTAGACCTCGTATGTGACGCTCAGCGCACGGGCAGCAGCGGGCAACGGTGCGCACTGCCATGTAGCTTTGTCTATTTTGGTGATTAATACGGGTCTGCCATCGGCCACGGCCCTGATCGCGACAATATGTCGCGCGAATTCACGGATTAGGTAACTGCCTGGGATCCAGGTGGGCAACATAAATTTCTGGCCCTCGCGTTCCGGGCGCAGCACGGTCACCGTGACTTCAAAAGTATGTGCCGCCAGATTTTTGGGCGTAATGGTGTAGCGAATGGGGATTTGTAACGGAGGGGTCGTTGAGGTCACGCGGCTTGAATCCTTTACGATTTCGATATGCCTGCTGCAAACAGGTTGTCGGCCAATATCGACAAACTGCGCCTACAATTTAGCGAAGCTCATTATTATAAGCATCGCTTTCGATTATGATTGTGAGTTGCATGCTGTTCAAAATATTGTAGACACTTAATAGTCGTCCATTAGTCATTTATCGCAGTCGTTTGAAAGGGAAGAAATGGTTTCCATCACATTAGGCAACACGGTCCGACGATCCAGATCAGCATTCGGTGCGGCGGTGCTCTCGGCACTATTTGTTATTGCTTGCGGGTTGGTCGTCAGCGCTGCTGCGGGCGCTAAAACGCTCCGCTGGTCTAGCGCGGGTGATATTGCGACGCACGATCCGCACGCCCAGAATGAGTCGTTCAATAACCAGTTCAATGGCCAGATTTACGAGCAGCTGTTAGCACGGGATAAAACCATGAAGCTGATCGGCAATCTTGCCACTGATTGGAAGCAGACATCGCCCACCACTTGGGTATTCAATCTGCGCAAGGGCGTCAAATGGCATGATGGCTCTAAATTTAATGCTGACGATGTCGTGTTTTCAATCCTTCGCACACAGGCTGACACCTCGCAGATGAAGGTTTACGGCAACGCGCTCGGCAAACCAAAGAAAATTGATGAATTTACGGTCGAGCTCACAACGCCGATCCCAAATCCTGTGCTGCCAGACATGGTGGGCAGCGGCAATATCTACATCATGTCGAAAGCGTGGAGCGAAAAAAATAAAGTTGAGAAGCCACAGGATTTCAAAAACAACCAGGAAACGTTCGCCGTGCGCAACGCGATGGGCACCGGCCCTTACATGCTGGTATCGCGCGAGCCGGACGTCAAGACGGTACTGAAGAGGAACCCGAATTGGTGGGGCAAATACGAAGGCAATGTCGATGAAGTCGTCTATCGGCCGATAAAATCGGACAGCACCCGAATCGCGGCACTGCTCTCGGGCGAAATTGATTTCGTGCTGGATGTCCCCGCCCAAGACCTCGCGCGGTTGAAACAGGAGCGCAAATTGACCGTGTTCGAAGGCCGTGAAAATCGGATTATTTTCATCGGCATGGATCAGGCACGTGATCAATTGCTTTACTCGGATGTAAAAGGAAAAAATCCGTTCAAGGACAAGCGTGTACGTATGGCGCTTTATCAGACCGCCGATGTTGAGGCCTTGAAGCGCACGGTCATGCGCGGACTTTCTGTGCCGACGGCGATTAATTTACCGGCACCCAAAGCCGCTGGTATTCCTGATTCGATGGATAAACGCCATCCGATGATTTCGACAGAAGCCGCAAAAAAGTTACTGGCAGAGGCAGGCTACCCGAACGGCTTTACGGTGACCCTGGATTGTCCCAACGATCGTTATGTCAATGATGAACGCATTTGTGTAGCGCTGGCCGGGATGTGGTCGAAAATCGGTGTCAATATCAAAGTGGCGGCCATACCTAAAGCTAATTTTTTCCCCAAAGCGCAAAAGCTCGATACCAGCATGTATATGTTGGGCTGGGGCGGGGCCACGACGGACGCAATGTTTACACTGAAGCCGGTGATCCATAGTCGCAACGACAAAGGCGCGGGCGAATACAACTGGGGCAATTACAAGATTCCCGCGTTGGATGAGCTGATCGAAAATGCCGAAGGTGAGACCGATGCGAAGAAGCGCCAGGAGATGATCAACAAGGCAATGCAAATTCATCACGATGAGGTGCTGCATATTCCGCTGCATTTGCAGGTGATTCCTTGGGCGGCACAAGCGGGCGTGAGCGTGGTGCATCGCCCGGATAATTGGCTGGAAGTGGCTTGGGTCAAGATGAACTAATTGGCGTTGATAACTAAAAAAGGGCCAGCGCTGCTGGCCCTTTTTATTTTTGCGCGATTTTGGTCCTTTACTGCTCTACCTCTCTACGCTTTTACCTTTCCACACTTCGCTGCTATGTCAGTACGGTTTGGCTAAACCAAATCCAGCCACCGGCAATTAGCCAGTAGCGCAGCAATTTGCCGATCGCCATCAACACCAGACATCCCCATAGGTTGTAGCGCAGCCATCCCGCGGCCACACAGAGCGCATCCCCTACCAGCGGTAGCCAGCTCAGCAATAGTGCCCATTGACCGTATTTTTTGAGCCACGCCATAGCGCGCACCTGTGCACCCTGTTCGGCGTTCTCCAATATCCGATTCGGGATGAAGCGACCCAACGCATACGAGGTCATGCCACCGAATGTATTGCCGAGGGTTGCGACCGCGATGGCCTGCCAATAAAGTCCAGGATATTTGGTTAGTAAGCCAACCAACACCACTTCTGAGCTGCCGGGCAAGATCGTGGCTGAGACGAATGCCGATGCAAATAGCCCCCACAATCCCGCGGCAGCTGAAAATTCAAACACGGATATAGACGCAAAAATGACCACCAGAAAGCCGACGATAAAGTACTATCCCGCGATGCTCGCATCGGTCGTCAGCACCGTGCTCGCTGACAACTCGGCGCGGGTGCGCAATTCAGCGTAATAAGGGGTGAAGTCGGGCGCGGTGGCATCGAATAATTCTTTGAAATTTTTGATGACGAAATAGGTTTCCTGAAACGTATCAATTTTGTATTTTGATTGCATCACCCGCAACAAATCAAAGCGAATACGGTTGGGCTTTTTGCTTTCGACGCAATAGGGTAGCTCACCGCCCGATGACAATATTCCCGCGCCATAAGTGCGTAATCCGTGGGGCGTTTCGATCAAGCCAAATTCGACTGTGTACCAATATAAGCGCGCCAGATAATTGAGTGCATTTAGTCCTTTCGCCTTCACGCCGCCCTTGCCATAGGCTTCAAGATAATCCGCAAATGTCTTGTTGAACAAGAGCGGCACGTGGCCGAAGAAATCATGAAAAATATCGGGTTCCACAATGTAATCAAATTCGTCAGGATTGCGTAACCAGACGGTAACCGGGAAACGACGGTTCGCCAGATGATTAAAAAACACATCATCAGGCAGCAGGCCCGGTACCGCCACGATCTGCCACCCGGTCGCTGCGCCTAGTTTGGCGTTTATTTCGTAAAATTTTGGAATGCCAGTGCTGAAATTAAGCGTTGCCAGCGAGGCTAAAAACTCGTCGCAGGCATAGCGTGGCAACAGTGCGGATTGGCGCGCATACAGGCGCTTCCACAGCGCATGTTCCGCCGCTGAATAGCCGTGCCAATCTTGATCGACGGTGTAGTCTTCGCGAATATTTTCATAGTTGCCGCGCAGCGCATGGTCAGTTTGTCCAGCCATTTTCTAGGCCTCGAGCTTCACAAGTTTTTGCTTGATGGCGCCAAAAATTGTCTCGCCATGATGGTCAAACATATCAATTGAAATCGACTCGCCAAACCTCAGGAAATCAGTTTTCGCGGCGCCCAATTCCACTTGCTCGACGAGACGCTTTTCCATAATGCACGCATAGCCGGTGGCCAGATCTTGATTCGATATCGTGCCTGAGCCAATCAGCGTGCCCGCTTTCAGTTCACGCGTCTTGGCGGCATGTGCGATGAGTTCAAACAGCGAGAATGTCATATCATCGGCGGCATTGGGATTGCCAAACCATTGGTCGCGGACATGGCATACCAAACGATAATCGAGTTTGCCCGCACCTTTTTTATCGTTCCAGGCGCCGCCCAATTCATCAGGTGTCACCGCGACCGGCGAGAGCGCGTTAAGCCCCTTGCTATTGACGAAGCCAAAGCCCTTCGCGAGTTCAGGCGGGATCAGCTTGCGAAATGAAATATCGTTGATCAGCACGACGAGGCGCACAGCTTCTGACGCCTCGGCTGGCGTGGCACCCATCCTGACATCACCCGTAATCACGCCGACTTCACCCTCCAGATCGACGCCCCAATCCTCACTGCCGACGACGATATCATCGCGAGCGCCGAGCATTGAATCGCCGCCACCCTGGTACATCAGCGGCTCGTTATAAAAACTCTCCGGTACTTTGTCGTTGCGGGCACGGCGGACGCGCTCGACATGCGATAAGTAGGCAGAACCATCCAGCCACTGGTGGGTACGCGGCAGGGGTGCCGCGATTTTGCCTTGCTCAAGCGCCGCCTGAAAGTCAAACTCCGGTCGCTCGTTGCCGCATTGCAGACCTTCGTAAGCATCTACCAGTGCGCGCTCAAGTTGATGCCAATTCTCCAGCGCATATTGCATGGATGACGCGATATCACTGACCTCAGAGTAACGTTTTAAATCGCTGCTGACGATGATCAGTGAGCCATCACGGCTGGTGGATTTGAGAGAGGCGAGTTTCATGGGTTTTTTCCTGTCGCAATAGTGGCGCTTTCGAATCCGCCCCACGCCGCGTCATAGTCAGCTTGAAGTTCAAGTGCCGCCATTGCAAATTTTGTGGTCTCAAAGGCGTAGCGGCTTTCAAACATGAACGCTAACGTATTTGCGAGATAGTGAGGCTTTAGCTCAACAGCGATGGCTTTTTCGAAGGTCGCATT
>JAYVYF010000063.1:0-7924 GCA_043784585.1 Burkholderiales bacterium | reverse complement strand
CGGTGCGTTACGCGACTACATGGTCAAAAAAGGCGATATCGCAGACGGCGTTGAAATCCGTGCAGTGGTGCCAGTTAATTTGCGCCCCATCGAAAAAGCTCATGAGCTCGGTAATCAATTTGGCTTGGTATTTGTAGAGCTTCCCATCGGTATCGAAGATCCCATCGAGCGCGTTATGCTGGTACGCAAGCTAATGCAGGCGCTCAAGGGCTCGCCGCAGCCTATTGTGGCGTTCGTCTTGTTATCGGCCGTCGGGCTGGGCCCCAAAATTTTGCAGGATCAGATCGGTGCCCTCATTGGCCGCAATGCAACATCGGTAATGACTAACGTGCCGGGACCGCAAGCGCCGCTGTTTTTTGCGGGTCGCGAGATTGATGAAATTGATTTTTGGGTGCCACAGTCGGGCGGCATTGGCATGGGCCTTTCCATTCTCACTTACAACGGCAAGGTGCAATTCGGCTTGATTACCGACGCGGGCCTGGTGCCAGACCCGGAAAGCGTGATCAACCAATTTGGCGATGAATTCGAACAGCTGGTGATGCAGACTTTGATGGGGCCGTATGGGCCTGAATTTAGTGGTGAATTGGAACGCGCATTTGGTGGCGCTGCATCGGGTGAATCAACACCAGCAAAGAAAAGAACGCGACGTTTGCGAAAATAAAAATGCCGCGCACCGCACTCATTGCCGGTGCCACCGGCCTTACTGGTCAGCAACTGCTAAAACAACTTTTGGCCGATGCGCGTTACACGGAAGTGCATGTGCTGGTGCGTAGACACGTATTCGCTCCACATACAAAGCTCATCGAACACATCGTCGATCTTGCGGCCCTTCCAAATTTGCCGGCGCTACCCAAAGGCGTCGACGACGCTTTTTGTTGCCTCGGCACCACGATCAAGATTGCAGGCTCAAAAGCGGCGTTTCGCATTGTCGATTTTGACTACGTGGTGAACGTTGCACGCGCTGCAAAAAAGTCGGGCGTGCAACGGTTTATGGTGATGAGCTCGCTCGGCGCGAATGCCAGATCAAGCGTGTTTTACAGCCAAGTAAAAGGCGAAATGGAGGAAGCCTTACGAGAACTTGGCTTCGCTGAATTGCACATTTTTCAGCCGTCATTTTTACTCGGCAATCGCGCGGAATCACGCCCCGGCGAACGCGTTGGGATTGCCGCGTTTCAACTCATTTCGCCATTACTGTTCGGGCCAGCGCGGAAATATCGCGCGATTGAAGTTACCGATGTGGCGCGCGCTATGGTTAGGGTTGCGTGTTTACAGAGATCAGGCGCGCACGTTTATTTGTCGAATGAAATTCAGAAAATGGCGGAAAGCTGAGTTGAAGAAGTTCGGATTTATGTTAACTATCCATGCCTGAGCAGATACTTGGCGAACGGTAAATCATTACCCGAAGCCTGCACAAGACCCGTGTACATCTGCGCCTATTTTGCGCCCAGTTCGAGGCTTTGTCAGCCGGCACATGGCGTACCAGTGAAAACCACTCAATGAGCGTCGAAAGCACGCTTGCAGGCTTGCTGTGCTTCGTCGCGGGCGGGGTAGGCGCAGAGGTTCGGATGTTCCTCCAAAATACCCAATCTGTTCGACCTGTGCAGCACCGTCACTATCATTAGATCACTGGTGCTGAACTCATCATTGAGCCAGCCCGCATCTTCCGGTATCCCTGCAATGCCGAATTTCCAGGGGCGGCGGCTTCATCGTGTTGAGCGCCGCAAACATCCATGTGACTGCGCGCGCCCGGACATTCACCTCGCCTGGCAGCAGGCCGACTTGGCGCTGCGCGACATGGGGCACGATTGCCCCCCGACTTAAGCAGGGCGAGATCGCTGTCTTCATAGGCCCAAATCTGCCCGAAAGGATGAAGCGCACGATGCACGGGTTCCATTATCTCAGCGAACAATACAAGACAAACGTCGTAGGGTCGGCTTCCTTCTTCGAGCACCCAGCAAGCGCGCATGTCAGGCGCTAATCCATTGCCGCAATCGCGGCGACCGTGGCAATGCCTATCTGGATCGCTGGACGGCTATGGTGCGTTACGTTCATACGTCGTCAAGTGATACTGTTCTGCCAGTGTCGGGCTCGGCTCGTCTGCTCAGCTTGCGTTGCTAATATTCGCCGTCAGCTCGCGAACGACCGTTCATAACCGAAATTTGCCGGAAGCTACGCATGCGCTCTTACTCGGCACATCAGATCAAACTTTTAGGGCTGAACGCATTTCTTACTCGTCCTCCAGTTCCCCCTTCGCCATTTCAATGTCGAGCATCTCCATCGCATCCCTGCCCTTCATCTTCGCGGCTTTTTCATAAAGCTTGGTGGCTCTATCCATTTCCTTGTCGCCAAATAGCATTAGCAAACCATTCGCATATTCGATATGTGCAATCGGCGATTGTGGAGTGAGCTTAAGCGCTTTTTCAAAATGCTCCACCGCAGCGTCTTTACTCGCGCCATAGGTCAGTTTGCCGACCATAACGCCCACTTTGTCGATAATCTCGGCGTGATATGCGCCCATCGCGGTATTCGCTTCCGCATGTTTGGGGTCGAGCTTCAGCACCGTTTCAAGCGCCAATTTAATCTTGCCGCCGTATCCTTCTTTCAACGCCTTGATGATCGAAATAGATTGTGAATAACGCCCGGCGGCATAGGCAAATTGATAATGCGCGTTGATATTTTTGACCTCTTTCGCGCGAAGCTTATCGGCAATTCCCATTGCCGCTTGATAGTGGCCTGCCTTGGCGGAATCTTTGGGCTCAAGATAGGTTGTATAAATTGCGGTCGCCTTGGCGGCGACTACTAAACCCCCACCTGCATCCACGGCTTCCGCAAAATTTCCGGCGTGATAGGCGCGCCAGGCGTCAATCAAATTCGCGTCTTCGGGAAAAGGCTCATTGTCGCCCTTGTGCAACGCATCCCAATTCTTTTTTAGCGCGTCACCCGCGTACGTGATGGATTTTTGATCGTGCGGAAACTTTGTCCACTTTGCCATTTTCTTCTCCCCATATTTTCAACTGCTATTTTTTGGCGCAACGCTATTCCAAGTAGTTTGCCTTCAAATAATTCAGATGCTCACGCGCATCGCCAATCAGAAACGGTGATACCAACGCCATCACTTGATAGACGCCACGTGTCAGATGCTTTTCAATGTCATTAGCTTCACTTGCCCGCGCACGAAGATGCTCATAATTCAGCCAATAGCTAGCGACCACAATCACATTTTCCACCAACGCGTTGATTTCATTCTCGGTCGCACGCATCGCTTTCGCATCAACCAAAGAATGGCAAAGTACGATCACCGCTTCGCGTTTATGGTTCACGATGATATTGAAATGCGATTTTAATTTTGTATCGCGCGTGAGCAGATCATCGAGATTACGATACAAAAAGCGATACGCCCAGATTTGCTCGAACATCACATGCAGGTAAAGCCACAAATCCTCCATCGCGCTTGACGCATCGGCCACACCCGCGGGCGCCACGTCAATCTGCCTTTCAAAATCCGCGAAGAGGTGATGAATGATTTCATCTTTATTGCGAAAGTGATAGTACAAATTGCCGGGGCTGATGTTCAGTTCGTCCGCAATGTGACCTGTAGTGACATTCGACTCACCGTGCGCGTTAAAAAGATCAAGACTCGTTTTTAGAATTCGTTCTCGAGTGCGGGCTGAGCGGGAAACGTTAGTGCCGGAATGGGAAACAGCGTGCGCGGAATTTGCGGGCTGGGCAAGAAATTTAGGATGCCGATTTGATGATGTAGACATCACCGAATATTACTATGCGCGCCGATTAAGTGCGTGACATTTAAAAAACACTAGCTCAGGAGCGGCTTTCCGAGCATAAGTGCTTGCTGAAGTCCGTGGATTAAAGGGTTTCATAAATGCCTTTTGCGTAGCGCAGATCAGGCGCGTTACTTCACTAAAGCGGGTAACAGCAATTGTGTTGAAATCGATTCGATTAAGTGAATAGCGCACTGCAACGACCCTCGGAATGTACCACTTGTCAATAAAACGCAAAGTTTTTAATGCGCAGATTAGTTCCACCAGCCAATATTCATTGGTCAATTTTTTAAGTGACCGCTTGAGTCGCGTTGAGCATTTAAAATGACCGCCTCCTCGCGAGCAAAGTTTGGCCTTTGTCAATTCATAGGTTTTCGTCTGCTCGCAACGATTGCATTATCACTTCACGAGACCACTTGAGGAACGATTTATCGGTCTGCGTTCGGAGTGCTCAAATCGGCTCTAAACTCATGTATCACAAACAAAACTAGGACAGTTAGCCAAAAGCAAACTTTCCCAGATCATTAATTTTCCAAAACCAAAAATTGAGGGGCTTTATTATGTTGGTAGGCGTTCCAAAAGAAATCAAAAATAATGAATATCGCGCTGGTCTCACCTCGGCCAGTGTGCGTGAATTAACGCTGCGCGGTCATCAGGTGATTGTGCAAAAGAATGCGGGCGCGGCGATTGGCCTGCCTGATGAAATGTACTTGGCAGCAGGCGCTTCGATTGTCGATACCGCACAGGAGATTTTTGCGCGTGCGGCTCTGATCGTCAAGGTAAAGGAACCACAACCGGATGAATGCGCAATGCTGCGCGCAGGACAGATTTTGTACACCTATCTACATCTTGCGCCCGACCCTGAGCAGACCGCTGCGCTGATTAAATCGGGCGCGGTTTGCATTGCCTATGAAACGATTACCGGTGCTAATGGTGGCTTGCCGCTGCTCGCACCGATGAGCGAAGTTGCCGGGCGGATGGCGATTCAGGCAGGTGCGGCGCATCTCGAAAAATCCAAAGGCGGAATGGGCATGTTGCTGGGCGGCGTGCCGGGTGTTGCGCCGGGGCACGTGGTGATTATTGGTGCAGGGGTGGTGGGAACCAATGCATTGCAAATTGCTGTCGGCATTGGCGCGCGCGTGACCGTGTTGGATAAAAGTCTGGATCGCCTGCGACAACTTGATCTGGTTTATGGCAATCGCATCACCACGCTTTATTCAAATGCACAGACAATTGAGGAGTCCGTGTTGAGCGCCGAGCTGGTTATTGGCGGCGTGCTGGTGCCCGGTGCAGCCGCACCGAAGCTGGTAACACGCAATATGATCGCGCGCATGAAGCCTGGATCAGTGGTGGTGGATGTCGCCATCGATCAAGGTGGTTGCTTCGAAACCTCGCACGCAACGACCCATGCAGAGCCGACTTTTGTGGTCGACGGCGTGATTCACTATTGCGTCGCCAATATGCCGGGAGCCGTGGCGCGTACCTCCACTTTTGCACTCAACAATGCAACGATTGGCCATGCTTTAGCGCTCGCCGATAAAGGCTGGAAAGTCGCGCTAAAAGCCAATCCGCATTTAAAAAACGGTTTGAATGTATGCGAGGGCAAAGTAACATACGAAGCGGTCGCACAAGCGCTTGGCCTGCCCTACGTCAAGGCCGAAAGCTTGTTAGGGTAAGTTTCTCCTACCCGCTTGCGGGCAACAAAAATTGGCGGGTGCGCTCAAACAGCGGCTCGCCCACGACACGCTTGGCGGTTGCGGTCGCGGCCTCGCCCATCGCGCGGCGAAGGAACGTATCACCACGCAGCCGTTCGACATGAGCGACTGCTGATGCGGTGCTGGCAAACAGCAAGCTGTCGTGACCATGATTCAAATAGTCCGCATAGCCGCCTCGTTGCGCCGCTACTACCGGCAATCCCGAGGCCATCGCCTCGAATATTACGCGGCCAAATGCTTCAAACCAGGTCTCTGCTGTGCGATATATGAAGCAATCAAGCGAGCGTAAAAAGGTAGCTTGATCTTCCGCACCGGCAGGCAATAGCTCAACATTGGGAATGCCCGCGAGCGCGGCGGCGAGGCAGGTGCCGCCCATGATGCGAACGCGGCAGCCATTAGCCGCGAGCTTTTTATACAGCGATGGATCTTCTGCATGATGCTTGTAATCATCGTCACGGCTAAGGCGGCCCACGGTAAACATGTGATGCTTTGGCCGCGTCGCACCGAGGCCTAAAAACGGTGCCAGTTCGATGGGGCTTTCTAAAATTGGCAATTCCAGTCCCAGCTTGCGATTCAACGCTTGAGAGGATGACACAACCTCGGGTAACACACCGCAGCCTGCGATCCGGCGCAGATTTTTGTCGAGCCGGTCAGGTTGATCCGTGTTGTAAATGACAACAATGCGATCCGGGCGTGTTGCCCAAATCCAGTGACCAATACGGAAATAGACACCCATAAAGACAAACGTGCCACGCCGAGGAAACGATAAATAGCGACGCTGAATTTTTCGTACGGGATATGCAGAGGTGAATTCTTTCACCGGCTCATATTCAGACCACAGATGTGTTTCCGCTTGCTCGCGCACCAGTTGCCATGTCGCAATGGTTCGACGATCTGCCCCACCGTTCGGATCCCATAAAGGATTGATGAAATGCACTGCGTCGCGATTTGACGATTTGATGTTCACAGCAACCTCTCGTTATTCGTCCACACGGAAGACTACGAGGGATAGCGAGCCGCGCGGAGCGGCGGTTGTAACGATGTGTATTATTTTCCGGGGTCTAGAACCGAGACCTAATCCGTTAACCACGAGGCGCGTAGCAAGCGCGCGACAACAGTGTGTGGCGCCTGTCGTCACCAAACAAGCCACCTACCAAATCAGCCGAGGGTGCAACTCTGTTCACAATTTGTAACAAGTCAACTTAAGAAGTTAGGCCGCTTTGCCATGCTCGGCAACGAACAGCCGCTCAATATTTAAATATTGACACCAAGCTCAGAGAGGCTTTGCAGCCATTATTGCTACGAAACACCCGCAAAATAACGACTTTTTTAGAGGCATTGAATAGAAAAAACTTGAATGCCATCAGATTGCTGGTGAGCTGGCAACCACTTGTGCCGGACAAATTAACGTCGTTTGAATGCGTGGCCAGAAAAAAAAACCCTTTCCGCCAAAATCGGCATCGTTCACGTCCGGAATTTATTTATCTTTGATTAAGCTGTTTGTATCGGCAGGCAGGCAATTTTACATCGCTCGACACGCCGCTATTGTGCGACGCGAAAGCAATCAATTCGCCACGCATGATACGATTCCATATCGAATTCAAGGACCTTATGATGGACATGACCAATTACCAAACAAGCTACAACGTTGCGACCCGAATGAAAAACGTATCCTCGTCTGCCATTCGCGATTTGCTCAAGCACGCAGCAGAGCCGGGCATGATTTCTCTGGCCGGCGGATTGCCCGCGCCGGACTTGTTTGACCTCGAAGGATTAGCGCAGGCGAGCGCTGCCGTGATGCGCGATGCGCCGATTTCGGCGTTGCAGTATGGTGTCACCGCGGGACAGCCGGATTTGCGCAAGGCATTGGTAGAGCTGATGAAAACACGCGGTGCAAGCGTTGATGCGAGCGAGATCGTGGTGACGACGGGCTCGCAGCAAGGCATTGATTTAATGGCGCGTGTGATGCTGGATGCAGGCGACATTGTTTGCATCGAGCGGCCTTCATATTTGGCAGCCATCCAAACATTCGCGCTGGCAGAAGCCAATTTTATCGGCGTAGAAGTGGACGATCACGGCATGGATGTTGATGCCCTGGAGAAGATGCTCGCCACTTGTGCGGTCAAGCCAAAAATGATTTATACCGTTGCCACCTTCGCAAATCCATCCGGCGCGACGATGCCGCTTGAGCGCCGCAAAAAATTGTTGCAACTGGCCGTGAAGCATCAGGTATTTGTCGTCGAAGACGATCCCTACGGGGAGCTGCGCTCACGTGGAGAAACCTTGCCGCCCCTGATTACGATTGCGAAGGACATTCCAGGCGCCGAAGCTTGGTGCGGCTATATTTCCACGCTGTCAAAAATTCTCTCCCCCGGCTTTCGCATTGGCTGGATGATCCTGCCAACCGTCCTGCGCAATTACGCCGAAATC
>JAYVYF010000062.1:0-4111 GCA_043784585.1 Burkholderiales bacterium | reverse complement strand
GCGGTGAAGTGCCTGAAGTGGTGCTGAACAACCTCTACAAAATGACGCAAATGCAGGACACGTTCGGCATGAATATGGTCGCGATTTGCGACGGTCAGCCAAAATTATTGACGCTGAAGCAATTTCTCGAATTTTTCTTGCGTCATCGCCGCGAAGTGGTCACGCGCCGCACGGTCTTTGAGCTGCGCAAAGCACGTGATCGCGGCCATATTCTGGAAGGTTTGGCGGTTGCATTGTCGAACGTTGACGAGATCGTCGAACTGATTAAATCCGCGCAAACGCCTGCCGAAGCCAAAGTCAAGCTGATGGGCAAGGTATGGCGCTCAAAGCTGGTCGAGGAAATGCTGGCGCGTACCGCGGCAGATGCGGGTGTTGAAGCATATCGACCCGAAGGTTTGGCGAAAGAATTTGGCCTGCATAACAACGGCTATCGTTTATCTGATGTGCAAGCGCAGCGCATTCTTGAAATGCAATTGCAGCGCTTGACCGGCCTCGAGCAAGACAAGATTGTCGCTGAATACAAAGAAGTGATGGATCGCATTACTGATTTGCTGGATATTCTCTCGAAGCCAGAGCGTGTCAGCGCGATTATTGCGGAAGAATTGACCGCGATTAAAGAAAAATTTGGCGACAAACGACGCTCCGAAATCGTCGTGAACGGCGCGCAAATGTCGATGGAAGATTTGATCGCGAAAGAAGAAGTGATCGTCACCATGTCGCACACCGGCTATATCAAATATCAGCCGGTGGACGACTATCGCGCGCAGAAACGCGGTGGACGCGGCAAGCAGGCGACGGCGATGAAAGAAGATGATTTCATTGAGACACTATTCATCGCCAACACGCACGATTACGTGCTCTGTTTCTCCAATAAAGGTCGGGTGTATTGGGTAAAAGTGTATGAAATTCCGCAAGGTTCACGCGGCTCGCGTGGCAAGCCGATTGTGAATCTCTTGCAGATGCAAGCGGATGAAAAAATCAGCGCGGTACTGCCGGTAAAAGCATTTGTTGAAGACAAATTTGTGTTCTTCGCGACCTCGGAAGGCGTGGTCAAGAAAACTGCTTTGTCTGATTTCAGCAATCCGCGCAAGGCGGGCATTATTGCAATTGCCCTGGACGCAGGCGATAACCTGATCGGCGTCGCACTCACAGACGGCAAGCATGACGTGATGTTGTTCTCAAACGAAGGTAAAGCGGTGCGCTTCGAAGAATCCGACGTGCGCTCGATGGGCCGCGATACGCGTGGTGTGCGCGGGATGAATTTGAGTAAAGGCGGCAAAGTTATCTCGATGCTGGTCGCTGAAAACGAAGAAGACTCCGTGTTGACCGCCACCGAAAAAGGCTACGGCAAACGCACTGCGATTTCGGAATACACGCGCCACGGTCGCGGTACGCAGGGCATGATCGCGATCCAGACTTCTGCACGTAACGGTAAGGTGGTGGCGGCAGTGTTGGTGAGGCCAGAAGATGAAATCATGATGATTACCACCGGCGGTGTGCTGATCCGCACCAAGGTTAAGCAGATTCGCGAAATGGGCCGCTCGACTCAAGGGGTGACGCTGATTAATTTGGATGAAGGTTCCAAGTTGTCCGGCTTGCAGAAAGTGGCTGAATCTGACGAAGAGGAAAGCACATGAAAGCAGCTAGATATGTTTTAGTGACGGTAATGCTGTGTGCGAGCGCGACTGCGTTTGCGCAGACATCAGCCATGACGCTCATAGCTGTCGCGCCAGAGCAAAAAGAAGCGGTGAAAGAGCTGCTCGACGCGATGAATTTCAAAAAACTGATGTCGCAAATGGCGGGAGTAATGGTGGTGAACATGACGCAAATGGTGGATCAAATGGCTGCCGCCAGCGACACATCCATGACGGTGGAGCAAAAAGCGGAAGTGAGAAAACTCGCCGCCAAGTCAGGCGAAACAATGACGAAATCTATGATCGATTTATACAACGATCCGCAAATCGTCCAGGGCATGGAAGACATTATGGCGCGTGCATAGCATATCCTGTGATATGGTCACCCATATGAAAACAACGCTTGAATTTCTGAATGCGCCGTGGGAAAAGATCCGTGATGAGCTTTATGTTTATCTGTTTGCAGCTTTTCCACCTGATGTTCGGACGCAAAAGCAAAAAACGCGCATCGCAAAAAACGCGTTGCATGATCGCGCTCGACACCAATATTCTGGTCTATTCAACCCGCGCCGAGTACCCATTTCATATGTAGGCGCATCGTGCGCTATCTGAACTTTCAAGCAGCGGCGGACGCTGGACGATTCCTTGGCTATGCGCGCATGAGTTTTTAGGCGTGGTCACCGACCAAAAATTTCATCATCCGCCCACACCGCACAATATGGCAACGCAGTTCCTCAAGAATTGCGCCGCATTTCCTTCATTCGGTTTTATCGGTGAGGGTTGCGGCTAAATGTATATTTTGGACAGCCTGCTCCTATCATCGAAGGCGACAGGTTGCATGATTCATGACGCAAAAAATGTGGCAATTTGTATTCACCATGGCGTGTCTGAGCTCCGGACGGCTGACCGTAATTTCTCGCGTTTCCCAAAATTAAAAACCCGCAATCCTTTGGTCAAGAAATAATGCGCGCCTTCAACTTTTCCGCCGGTCCAGCCGCCATTCCAACCGAGGTACTTCTGCAAGCCCAATCCGAGTTGCTCGACTTCAAAGGCACCGGCATGTCGGTGATGGAAATGAGTCATCGCGGTAGCGTGTTTATGGATGTGGCGCGGGAAGTAGTGCGCGATTTTCGCGAGTTATTAAAAGTCCCCGAAAATTACAAAGTGTTGTTTTTGCAAGGCGGCGGTAAGGGTGAATTTTCCCTCGTTCCGTTGAACTTGCTGCGCGGTAAAAGCCGTGCGGATTATGTAAACACAGGTCTCTGGTCAAGTGGGGCGATTAAGGAGGCGGGCAAATATTGTGAGGCCGTCGCGATTGCCTCATCCGAAAATAAAAAATTCACCTATGTGCCCGCGCAAGATGCCTGGAAACCCAATAGGGACGCAGCGTTCCGGCATATTTGCACGAATGAGACGGTGCATGGTGTGGAGTATTTTTGGACGCCTGAAATTGATGACGATGTGCCGTTAGTCGCTGATATGTCATCGCATATTTTGTCGCGGCCCATGGATGTTTCCAAGTATGGCTGCATCTATGCGGGTGCGCAGAAAAATATCGGCCCGTCCGGCTTGACGATCGTGATCGTGCGCGATGATTTGCTGGGCCAGGCTCATCCGATGACGCCATCGGTATTCGATTACACCCAACAAGCGGCGAACGATTGGATGCTCAATACGCCCCCGACCTTCGCTGTTTACCTGGCCGGGCTGACGTTTAAATGGTTGAAGGCGCAGGGCGGCTTGAGTACGATGGAAACCAAAAATATCGCCAAAGCAAAACTGCTTTACGACTGCATCGACGGCTCTGGCGGGTTTTATCGGAATGATGTCGCGGTAGAAAACCGCTCGCGTATGAACGTGCCATTTTTCTTGCGCGATGAATCATTAAACGCGAAATTTCTGGACGATTCACTCGCCGTGAATCTGGCGGGACTGAAGGGTCACAAAGCGATTGGCGGCATGCGCGCATCGATTTATAACGCGATCTCTCTCGAGGCAGTTCAAGTGCTAACGCAATTCATGCGTGAGTTTCAGCAGCGCAACGGTTAAAATGAGGCTTCGAAATTTTGCCGACAATGACGGTCCACAACGCACATTCCATGAATAGCGATCTCTCGCAACTCCGCACCGAAATTGATGTCCTCGACGCCGACATTTTGAAGTTGCTTAATGCCCGCGCGTCTCTCGCCCGAAAAGTAGGCTCTCTGAAAGTTGGCCAAGCCTATCGCCCTGAGCGCGAAGCGGAGGTGCTGCGACGAATCAAATCGATTAACGAAGGCCCGCTCCCGGATGAAGTGGCCGCACGGTTGTTTCGCGAAATTATGTCGGCTTGCTTGGCATTGGAACGGCCTATTACCGTCGCGTATTTGGGGCCGCGCGGCACCTTTAGCGAGCGTGCGGTCATCAAACATTTTGGCGAAGGTGCCGATGCCCAGCCCGCGGCCAGCATCGATGAAGTGTATCGTTCAGTGGAATCA